>PFIF01000268.1 GCA_002782605.1 Deltaproteobacteria bacterium CG_4_8_14_3_um_filter_43_13
CTGTAATCTCTTGACAATGATCAAAGAAAAAATTAAGATGCTTTACCGACAGTTTTGTATAAAGAAGCCATTGTCCAAAAGAACTTCCCTTTGGGCAACAGCCGCTAAATGGGGAAACATTTTGAGGTATTTTTTATCTGTTTTGGGTCTGGTATTAATAATTGAGGGATTGCCGTATTTTGCCTTTCCTGATAAGTTTAAGAAAATGATAAGTAGGCTTCCGGAGGTTCCAGACAATGTGCTACGGTTGTTTGGATTTATCGCCATGGGCACAGGTCTTGTGTTCATCTATGTTTCAAGGGCAGGGAAATAATCGTAAGTCGTGAATCGTAAGTCGTAAGTCGAATAAAAACAAAAGCCCCATTTCCATTTCCATTCCCAACTCACGACTCACGACTTACGATTCACGGTTTATTAGTCGAGGTTACAATGAGGCTTGAGGAATTCGATTACATGCTTCCAGAAGGATTGATTTCTCAGTATCCCATGGCAAAGAGGGATGACTCCCGGCTTTTGATTGTAAACAGACAGGATGGAAGGATCGAGCACAGGGCATTCAGTGATATATCCTATTTTATGGAAACAGGGGATGTTCTGGTGATAAATGACACCAGGGTAATTCCTGCGAGACTTTTTGGAAAAAAGGAGACAGGGGGGAGGATTGAAATATTGATTCTCAGGCAATTGAAACCAACAGAACCTGAGAGTAATGGCAAATTAAATATATGGGAGTGTTTAATTAAATCGTCAAAAAGGCTCAAGGAAGGCTCCAGAATATCCTTCAATGAATATTTAGAAGGAGAGGTTATAGAAAAAGGCTCCAATGGAAAGTGTATTCTTCAGTTTCATTCAAAAGGAGATTTTCATAAGATATTGGACAAAGTTGGGAGGATGCCACTGCCTCCTTACATCAAAAGGGATGGAGAACTGAAAGATGGACAAATAGATATAGAACGGTATCAGACAGTCTTTGCCCGTAATAAGGGTGCCATTGCAGCTCCAACAGCAGGGTTACACTTTACCGAAGGGTTGCTTTCAAAGATCCAGGAAAAAGGGGTGAAGATTGCTTATATAACAGTTCATATCGGTATGGGCACTTTTATGCCTGTAAGGGCAGAAAAAGTTGAAGACCATGTATTAGAGGCTGAGTATTTTGAAATCAAGCAAGATGCAGCGAGTTTAATAAATACCGCGGTGACCAACGATAAAAGGATTATTGCAGTAGGGACCAGTGTTACACGTGCCCTTGAATCCGCCGTTGTTGAAAACAGGATAATAAAACCAGCAACGAAATACACTTCTTTATTCATCTATCCTGGTTATCAGTTTAAGATTGTGGATACTTTAGTCACTAACTTTCATTTACCTAAATCTACTCCATTATTACTGGTATCTGCTTTTGCCGGAAATACCCTTATAGCGGATGTTTACAAGAAAGCCATTGAAGCAGGATACCGCTTTCTTAGTTATGGTGATGGAATGATGATACTGTAGTTAATATGGACTTTAAGTTTGACCTGCTAAAAAAGGATTCAGGTTCCAATGCCAGATTGGGTAGGGTAACAACGGGGCATGGAGAGTTTATAACCCCTGCTTTTATGCCGGTAGGCACCCAGGGGACGATAAAGTCTCTATCCCCAGTGGACTTGAAGGAGGTTGGGGCAGAGATTATATCCAGCAACACCTACCACTTATATCTACGCCCTGGACATGAAATTGTTAGAAAATTAGGTGGATTACATAAATTTATGGGCTGGGATTTTCCTATTCTTACTGATAGCGGGGGATTTCAGGTCTTCAGTCTTGCAGCCCTTAGAAAGATTACCGAAGAGGGAGTGTATTTTCAGTCACATATTGACGGTTCCAGGCACTTTATATCGCCTGAAAAATCAATTGAGGTCCAGGAGACTCTGGGATCTGACATAATGATGTGTTTCGATGAGTGTATCCCGTATCCTTCATCCTATGACTATACCTTGAATTCGGTTGAGATGACAGGCAAATGGGCTGAAAGATGCAAGAAGGCAAAGAGGTCGGGAGACTCTGCTCTTTTCGGCATTATCCAGGGTGGTATGTTCGGAGACCTCAGAGAGAAAAGTGCAGAGTCTATTCTGGAGGTTGGCTTCGATGGTTATGCTATAGGTGGTCTGAGCGTCGGTGAACCCAAGCCGATAATGTATGAGATGATAATGAAGACTTTACCCTTTCTGCCAGAGGACAGCCCCAGGTACCTGATGGGTGTTGGTACCCCTGAAGATCTAGTTGAGTTTATAGGGGTAGGATTTGATATGTTTGATTGTGTAATGCCAACACGCAATGCCCGAAACGGGATGCTTTTTACCTCTAAAGGAAGGATATTGATAAAGAATGCTCAGTATATTGATGATAATTCTCCCTTAGATGAAAATTGCCAGTGTTATACCTGTAGAAATTTTTCCAGAGGATATCTTAGACACTTATTTATTGCCAAAGAGGTACTATCCCCCAGGCTTAATACTATCCACAACTTAACCTACTATTTTACGCTTATAGATGAGATCAGGAGCGCCATAGAAGAGGACAGGTTCACGGAGTTTAGAGCAGGATTTGGACGCAGGTGAATAGAATAGAGTCGTTTGATTGGTTTCATTGGTTTGATGTTGAACATATAACAGCGGGCTTAAGCCTGCTGTTGTGCCTGCTGTTGTACCCGCCGTTGTACCCGCTGTTGTGTGCAAATCAGTAAGGAAGGACGTCAATAAACGTTAATCAGAACTAACCGAACAAATAGAACTAACTTGAGAAATCAGTAGTCAGAATGAAAATAATTTCAATAAGTTGTAGAAATTTTGAGACATAATATTTGACTATAGCCGAGGATTAGGATATAAGGTTTAAGTTAAATAGTTCGCCCTGAAAAATGAAAAATTTCCTTTGGAGCGAACATGAGCAGGATTTTTGGGGCACCCATCCTGACGAAGCGAAAGATAAGCATTTTCAGATGTTTGAGCCTTAAGGGCGAGTTTCTGAAAATGCCTGAAGCGAGTCATGGATGGGTCAAAAAACCTGCACTAGAGAGCAGAAAAGGGAATTTTTCAGTGTGAACTAAATAGGTAGATAGACTGAAGGCGGAAGACTTTTAGGGGTTTTTATAGCCTTCAGCCTAAATAATGTTCTCAAGGAGGTGATTTTTTTGATTGATATTGCTTATGCCATGGGTGGTGATGCTATTGCTGGTGGAGCAAAGGGGATGGGTGCCTTTATTCCATTGATCTTGATGTTTGTGATTTTTTACTTCTTACTGATAAGACCACAACAGAAAAGGGCAAAACAGCACAGGGAGGTTTTGAAAAATCTCAGGAAGGGTGACACGGTTGTAACCTCTGGTGGTATCCACGGAAGGGTTACAGGGTTGACTGACACAATAGCTACCCTGGAGATAGCGGATAAGGTTAGGATAAAGGTTTCCAGAGGTCAGATTGCAGGATTGAGTGGGGTAAATGATAAGGAATAAACAGGTAAAGGGGGGTGTTTAAGATAAATTCGAATTACATTGGGAAAGTGTACTCTTTGTATTCTCCGGTTTATGATTTGATATTCGGCAAGATTATGGAACAGGGGAGGAAGAAGGCAATCAGCCTGTTAAATGTGGGTGAAGAACACAAGATTTTAGAGATTGGTGTGGGAACAGGGTTAACACTTGGGTTATACCCGTCAAATTGTAGCATAGTCGGGATAGATATATCGGAAAAGATGCTTGCAAAGGCCAGGAAGAGGGCTTCTAAGGTTCGCAACAATAACCATATTACCTTTAGGGTTATGGATGCCCTTAATCTGGAGTTTGAGGATGACACCTTTGATGCAGTTGTTGCTTCCTATGTAGTCACAACAGTAAATGACCCCTTGAGGGTATGTCACGAAATGAAGAGGGTATGTAAAGATGGGGGACAGATAATTGTTGTGAATCACTCAAGGAGTGGAAATGGATTTCTGGGTAAACTTGAAGATATAATTTCTCCTTTATGCTGGAAAGTAGGGTTTGCTACAGATCTTAATGTGTTGGAACCATTAGAGTCAAGTGGAATTAATGTTGATCAGGTGATCCCTGTGAAGCCCTTTAAATTGTACAAGGTGATTCAAGGAACTAAGATAGATGGACTCGTAAAAAGTCAAAACTAGGATGGCAAAGTAAAAAGCTCCAGATGCAAGGCGCGCAAATCCTGAGGAGTGAAGCGTACTTAGGGGTACGCTGCAACGACGAAGGATACAGCGCAACGCCGCAGATGGACTTTTTACGAAGCCATCAAGGCAGGAAGCTGAAGGATTGGGGAGCAATAAGACAATAAAGACAATTGGAGAATGGGTATGTCCGGTAATTTAAGATGGAAAGCCTTGCTGATTGCGATAG
>PFIF01000185.1 GCA_002782605.1 Deltaproteobacteria bacterium CG_4_8_14_3_um_filter_43_13
CTTGACGAAGCGGAAGATAAGCATTTTCAGGTGTTTGAGCCCGCCTGTCTGCGTGCTACGCACAGGCAGGAAGGGCGAGTTCTGAAAATGCCTGAAGCGAGTCATAGATGGGTCAAAAAACCTGCACTAGAGAGCGGAAAAGGGAATTTTTCAGTGTGAACGAATTAAGTATACCGTTGGCACTAAAGAAGATGCAGGCTGTGCCCAACACAAAGTCAGACAGAAAAGAAAGGCATCAAATAGAGATGTCAGAACCAGGTTATTCACAAGTCCATTCTGGCTACAGGATCACTTATATCGGTATTCTGGTCAACCTGTTCTTGATCGCCCTCAAGTTTTTTTCAGGTCTGTTCGGCCACAGTCAGGCCCTTATTGCTGACGCAGCCCATTCTGCATCAGATCTTGCAACCGATTTTGTAGTGCTGTTTGGCTTAACGATAGGGCGCAAAACCTCTGATAAAGATCACCACTTTGGACATGCCCGATTTGAGACCCTGTCATCTTCGATTATTGGCCTGGGGCTCATGGGTACTGCAGTTTATATAGGCATAGAAGCCACTTTAAATATCTACCACCATACCGAGCATCACCCCACCTGGCTGGCCATAGGAGGGGCAGGGCTTTCCATCGCCATTAAGGAGACTCTGTACCGCTACACAATCCATGTTGGAAAACGGATCAAGAGTGCCGCAGTTATAGCCAATGCCTTGGAACATCGTTCAGATGCCCTGTCATCTGTAGCGGTGCTGGTAGGTGTAGGAGGAGCCATGATCAAACCAGGATGGCACATCCTTGACGCATATGCTGCCCTTGTGGTCTCGTTTTTTATACTTAAGATGGGTTTAGAAATCCTGCTGGACTCTGTACGCGAGTTCACAGACAAGGCCCCCAATTCTGAAATAGTGGACGGGATCAGACGCTGTGCCTGTAGCGTGAAGGGCGTTGTTGATGTTCATGATTTGAAGGTTCGCACCTCCGGCGGGCGTTATCAAGTAGAAATCCACGTAGTGGTGGACAAGAATCTGACTGTGGCTGAGGGTCATCGAATCGCGAAGGAAGTGGAAGCATGTCTTACCGAAGACTTCCAGGACATAGGCCTGTTGATTGTCCATGTAGATCCTTCAATGGCAGAAACTGCCCTGGAAGACCTTTCTGAAGAGTGAGATGTGTGTTCTGTTGTCCAACTTCATATTTAATCATGGGGAGTGGTCATGCCCTCGGCGGCTTGGGCAGCTTTTACATACATTCTTTCTACGTATTCCTTCACCATGCGTCGTGCGCAGAAAGCAGGTACGATTGAAGAGATGGCTTCTTTCATTACCCTTATCCATCCACAAGGCAATCCATTCCAGTCGCGTTCATAATACAGGGGCACAATTTCCTCCTCAAGGAGGCGATAGAACGCTTCTGCATCCTGGTCATCCTGAGATGCCACAGGAGATGTTTGACCATTGCCAATAGCCCAGCCATTGGCTCCATTGTAACCTTCATGCCACCATCCGTCCAATACGCTAAAATGGGGGATGCCGTTGAGCGCTGCCTTTTGACCACTGGTGCCACTGGCTTCCTGCAATAGTCGAGGAGTGTTCAACCAAACGTCCATGCCATGCACCAGGTACCGTGCTAGATGCATATCGTAATCCTCAACAAATGCTATTCGCCCACCAAACATAGGATCCTTTGCTATATGATATATCTGCTGAATGAGGTGTTTGCCATGTTCGTCCGCCGGATGTGATTTGCCGGCGAATATTATCTGTACCGGCCTCGACTGGTTCTTAACAATCCGTTCCAGACGCTGCGTATCCTTTAATATCAAGGTGGCACGCTTGTAATCAGTGAAACGACGAGCAAAACCGATGGTAAGTACCTCGGGGTCCAACAATGCTCCCATAGTCAGTACCTGCCCTGGTGTTACATTGTCTTCGGTCCAGCGCCTACGTGACCTGTCGCATACAAAACTGATGAGTTTACGCTTCAACCACAGATGAGTCTTCCAGAGCTCCTCATCCGGAATGTCCATTGCTCGTTTCCAGAAGTCGGGATCATCCTGTTTTTCTCTCCAATCCTTGCCCAGATACTTCCTGTAGAGATTCCTCATATCCGGGGCTAACCAGGTAGGGATATGTACCCCATTGGTCACAGAAGTGATGGGGACATCATCCTCTTTAACCTCCGGCCAAAGGGATTGCCACATCTTACGGCAGGTTTTGCCGTGAAGTATGCTTACCCCATTTCGCCAATCAGCCATCCGCAGCGCCAGCACAGTCATGCTGAAAGAGGTTTCTCCTTTTATTCTACCCAGTTCCAGGAAGGTGTCTTTATCCAAACTCAAAGATTCCCAATAGCGATGGAAGTAGTTCTCAATTAAGTCGAAGGAGAAAGTATCATTACCCGCAGGGACTGGAGTGTGAGTGGTAAATACAGTATTAGAGGGAATCCGACGAACAGCTTCGGCAAAATTCATACCCTTTTCCACCAACTCTCGAACACGCTCAAGCATCATAAAGGCTGCATGTCCCTCATTAGCGTGCCAAACAGTCGGTTCGATCCCCAGTACCCGGAGGATCCGTACCCCCCCAATCCCCAAAAGAATTTCCTGTTGCAGACGCTTTTCCCGATCGCTCACATAGAGGCGAGCGGAAAGCCGACGGTCCTGTGGTGAGTTTTCTTCTATATCGGTGTCCATCAAGAAGAGATTGACTCGTCCAATATTGACCTTCCATATGGCGACCCATACTGTCCTCGAATCCAGCTCTATGGCAACCTTTAATCTCTCCCCCTGAGAGGAGACTGCAGGACTGATGGGCGCTCCTTCGAAATTCAGATGTTCGTAGAGCTCCTCTTGCCAGCCATCAGCGGAAACATGCTGGTGAAAGTATCCCTGGGGATACATGAATCCTATGCCTACCAATGGCACCCCTAAGTCGCTGGCTTCCTTGCAATAATCGCCTGCCAGGACACCAAGCCCTCCGGCATATATGGGAAGTGAGTTATGTATGGCGTACTCTGCTGAAAAGTAGGCAATGGTCTGCCTGTCAAGGATTCCATAGTGAGTGGCAAACCAGCTGCTGTTTTGTGACATATAGGCATCAAAGGTTTTTACCGCAGCATCATATTCCTTGAGGAAAGAAATGTCTGCGGCGGCGGCCAGGAGCCTTTGAAGGGGAATATCCTCGAGAAGTTTGACTGGATTATGGTGGGCACCCTTCCAGAGCACTCTATCCAACGACCTGAATAGACCCCGCCCCTCTGGGTGCCATGACCACCACAAATTGTAAGCTAACTCAGCAAGTCTGCCAATAGGTGCAGGAAGTCTTGCTGCTAATGGTCTCATATCCATTTTTTTCTCCATGAGTTGATTGGTTTACGATGAAAGGTTCCTCTACATATTGGGTATAAAACCAATATATGCTCAATATATAGTATATTTCTGGAGGGAAGTCAATAATCAAATCTTATTATGCTGCAAAATTATCTAAAGGTGACTGTTATTGAGGTTAAAGGCAAACAATTACAGCCAATCTTCATGTCCCCTTGGTCATTAATCCAAAGAATCAACTGGCTAAACAGATCGCCTTTGCCGATACCGAATACACAACCCGTTACAGTATTTGGAAAGCAGAGATCGGGAATTGACCCAATGCTTGTTTCATTTTGGCAAAGCAAAGGGTTCTCCCCGTAATCTTTCTGTTATGATTTTTGAACCAACTTAACACACTGTCCAAATTTGATGGACTCGTAAAAAGTCATAAAACCGTCACTCCCGTGAAAACGGGAGTCCAGAACTAATTGATTTTACTGGATTCCCGCTTCCGCGGGAATGACAAGAAAGGTATCTTTAGCACTTTTTACTAGACCATCAAATTTAGTGGGTCCATTATAACCTGTTCCTATCCTCGCTTGTGGATATACTCAAAAAGATATTGTAAATTATCTGAGAATACACTATCCTACGATAAGTAGGTTGATAAGAAACGGAATATCAAAAAGCAAGACCCCATTGTCCCCGGAAAGCAGGTGTTGAGGTTGAGGAGGAAAAACAGTGAAACGATGCCCCATACCAAATTTGAAGAAATCGGATAAATATCACGGTGTATATTACGATAGTGAGCTACCAGAACCTAAAAGGTGGGTTGCACGAGCGAACATGAGCTGTGCGCGATTTGCACATATAGGAAATTTCGAGACAGAATTGGAGGCAGCCAAAGCCTATAACGATTATGTTAAAAAATATAAGCACCTTAATATTTATCCATTTTTTGATATGGTGTTGAATGACATGGAGAACAAAGAATGATGAAAAGAGTTGGTAAATTCTCCATTTTTCAGTGTGAACTATTTAGAAAGCAGATATAGCTACGAAGACATTTCTGACTCTAGTGCTTTGACTCATAAATAACTTTACCAAAAATGTCTCCTCTCCCTTGGTGGGAGGGGATTAAGGGGAGGGGGCAACATAGCGATTCTTCACCCCCACCCTGCCCCTCCCCCATCAAGGGGGAG
>PFIF01000006.1 GCA_002782605.1 Deltaproteobacteria bacterium CG_4_8_14_3_um_filter_43_13
ATATTTCAATATGTTTTAAAATAGTTTTTCATAAAACTTTTGACATTACCGAATTAGGTGTCCATAATATAACAGGCAGTGGTTATTCGATTGTCAAAGAGCGTTTGTGAACGATGTCCCGAACGTTGTCAATTAAGGATTAGACAAAGCGAGTATAGAAGGAAGGAGAATCAAGGATTATGGAATGGAAGACCAGAATAACAGAAATGCTGGGAGTACAATACCCTATTATTTCGGGGGCATATGGGGGATTTGGCACATCTGAGATTGCAGCCCCCGTGTCTGAAGCAGGAGGGTTGGGATTAATTACTGCTCATGTGTTAAAGACACCGGAAGGACTGAGGCAGGATATACAAAAGGCAAAATCCATGACTGACAAGCCTATCGGTGTCAATTTCAGTGTCGGTATGTTCCCGCACGAAGATGATATGATAGAGGTTGCAATAGAAGAAGGTATTACAGTAGCAGAAACCTCGGTCTTTAAAGCTGTTAAACAGGGAACCCGATTAAAGAAAGCAGGCATCAAGTGGATCCATAAGGTTGCCACGGTTAAACATGCATTGATCGCAGAACAGCATGGGGTTGATGCAGTTGTAATCGTTGGAATGGAGGGAACGGGATTTAAGAGCGTTGATCAGCTTCCGACCCTTATTGGAATAAGCTGGGCTGCCAAACAGATGAAGATACCCATCATTGCAGCAGGTGGCATCTCTGATGCCCGGACGTTTTTGGCGGCACTTGCTTTGGGTGCAGAAGGTGTTTATCTTGGGACAGCATTTATGGCAACTAAAGAGTGCCCAATACCGGATAAACACAAAGAATATATCCGTGATACAAAACCGGATGACCCCAAACTCATGAATAAGGTTTTAGCACCCCCCGATCCAAAGGATCTGGAGAGGGTTATGAAGCAAAGAAGCCAGGTCCCTCACGGAGAATGGATGTCTAAACTTGAAAGAGTTCTTTTAAAAGAAGATCCCGATGAAAAGCAGGATTTTGAAGCAGAGGCAGTTTTGAAACTAGCTCCGGCTTCGCTGGCTGTGAGTGGAATAGACAGCATTCCCACAGTGAAAGAGTTTATAGACAGTATTATTCAGGGAGCAGAGGATATCTTAACAAAAGGAATATTTGCAGGGGTTAGGGGTTAAAAGCTAATCAGCCAGACCTAAAAGGAGGGGGTAACGAGCATGAAAAGCAATGATATCTTTTATTCAGAAGAGGAGATTAAATTTAGGGCCGAGGTGAAGGAGTATGCGGCAGAGGATGTTTTCAGGATTACAAATAATGCTGTACAGATTTTGGGAGGAGTTGGTCTAACAAAAGATTATCCGATAGAGGGATTTTTTGAGATGCCAGAGGTTTGTCCATTGCTGGGGGAACCAACGAAATCCTGAGATATCTCATACAGAGGGAGGTCTATAAGGAGTTTAGACTCTAACAGGCTGTTGTCCAAGAAAATTCCTTTGAATGTCAACAGCATTTTCTGAGAAGCCGTCTTTTTTTCTTGACAAATTAATCCCCAGTATATAAAAAGATAGTAAAGGAGTCGGTTATGTTGTTTTATTTTGCAAATCTTATATTTAAGACATTTTGCTGGCGGTTTTATTTTATCTTTATAAGGTCTGCCCAGCACCCTTGAACTAGATTTGTAAAAAACAGATCTCAAGGCCATGGGCAGACTGAAGGCAAAGCCCATGGTTTTTTATTTATTATATAGGACGTTAGTCTATATTAAGCCATGGGAAAAACTCATGGCTTTTTTGTTTTTAAAAGGTTATTCGGGAGGGAAAAGATGATAATTGTAATGAAAGCAAAGGCAAAAAAAGAGGAGTTGGAGGAGGTTGTGAAGAAGATAGAAAAATTAGGGTATAAACCCCACATTATTCAGGGGGTAGAAAGGAGTGTCATCGGAGCTGTCGGTGACGAAAGGGGAAAGGCCAAACTGCAATCTCTGGAAGTCCTTTCTGGGGTTGACAAGGTTGTTCCTATCCTTAAGCCTTACAAACTCGCTAGTCGTGACATAAAGCCAGAGGGAACTGTTGTCAGCATCGACGGCAGAGTAGAAATCGGTGGGAATAAGATAGTAGTTATTGCAGGGCCTTGTTCTGTTGAGAGTGAGGACCAGATCATAGAGTCAGCTCATATTGTAAAAGAAGCTGGCGCTGATATTCTCCGCGGCGGTGCCTTTAAGCCCCGGACTTCTCCGTACAGTTTTCAAGGCTTAGAAAAAAAAGGGCTGATCTTACTCGCTAAAGCTAAAGAGAAGGTTGGTCTCCCGGTTGTAACAGAGATCATAAACCCTAAAGATGTGGATCTGGTTGCAGAATATTCAGATATTATGCAGGTTGGGGCAAGGAATGTCCAAAACTTTGCCCTTCTGAAAAAACTTGGGCGGCATAATAAACCCATATTGCTAAAACGAGGGATGTCTACCACTGTAGAGGAATTCCTGATGTCAGCAGAATACATACTCTCTGAAGGGAACAAAAACGTGATTTTGTGTGAGAGAGGCATAAGGACATTTGAAACCGCTACAAGAAATACCCTGGATTTGAGTTGCATCCCTGTTTTAAAAGAAAGGACCCATCTGCCTGTAATTGTCGACCCAAGTCATGCTACAGGGTTTTGGTCATATGTAGCTCCAATGTCGTATGCAGCAATTGCAGCAGGAGCCGATGGCCTGATGATAGAGGTACATCCCAATCCAGAAGATGCTGAAAGCGACGGTATTCAGTCCCTGAAACCCCATAAATTTACTGCCCTGATGGAAAATCTAAAAGCCTATATAGCGGCAGCAGGAAGAATATGACAATTCCTTGACTTTTATGCCTTTTTGATTTACTCTCTGAATAAAGGAAAAGGGTATTTGTTATCCACTATCCTAAGTTCATAGTATAGAAATTTCCATTTTTCACCCCCACCCTTCCCCTCCCCCCTTGAGGGGGAGGGGAAGGGTGGGGGTGAGTTCAGGGAGAAAAAGGATGGATAAAAAAGTCCTGGAGGTCTTGTCCGGCAAAATCCAAAATGACCCCTATGCACGGTTTTTAGGCATCGAATTGATAGAGATCAATAAGGGTTATTCAAAACTGAGGATGCAGATAAAGGGCTGTATGAACAATTTTGTGGGCATTGCTCATGGCGGTGCCATCTTCAGCCTGGCAGATCACGCTTTCGCAGCGGCATCAAATTCCCACGGCACACTGGCCGTAGCCTTAAATATGAGTATTACTTATATTTCTGCTCCTTTGGAAGACTCGGTTTTAGTGGCAGAGGCGAAAGAGGTGAGTTTAACGTCAAGGACAGCCTTATATAGGATAGATGTGTCAACTGAGGACAACAAGCTTATTGCCTCATGTCAGGGGATTGTTTATAGGAAAAAGAACTCTATACCAGGTATGGATTGAGCGTAACAGTTTACAGGGGTCAGGGATCAGTTGTCAGACAACCTTTTTTTCAAAGACGTCCCGGATTATTAGACTATCGGACAACGTTAAGATGTTGATAACACTTCAAAATTAAAGTTTTTCCTGATCCCTGGCAACTGACACCAGTGAACTGTTACGATTGAGCGAAGGAGAGATTGAAGAAGGAATAAAGGGTTGAAATGGGCAGTCTTATCGGATATTCATGGAAATTTAGAGGCATTTACTGCCGTTTTGGATTGTCTCTCTAAAGAGGACGTTGATAGAGTGGCCTTTTTGGGAGACGTTGTTGGTTATGGGGCAAATCCCAATGAATGTATTGATCTCCTTAAAGATGTCGCGGATATGATGGTGGCAGGCAATCACGATTACGGAGCCGTTGGATTAACAGATACCTCCAATTTCAATCCTGCAGCCAGGGCTGCCATTAATTGGACGGCAAAGGAGTTATCAACCACCAATCGCAACTTCCTGTCAGGGTTTCACTTGATTTCCATTAGAGATGATATTACATTTGTTCACTCTACACCATACAATCCACAAAATTGGGATTACCTCTCTTATCGTGATGATTTAACTATGAATTTTAATTCATTTCAAACCCGAATCTGTTTTATAGGACATTCTCATATACCTGTTGTATTTAAAAAAGATAAGAAAGGAAAAATTTCCTATTCAAGGGTTCCAACAATTCGACTAGAAGATGAAGCCAGGTACATTATTGACGTGGGAAGTGTAGGACAACCCCGGGATGGTATCCCTGATGCTGCCTTTGGCATCTATGATGCTAAAGAATACGTGTTCACACTTAAGAGGTTCCCTTATGACATCGGGACTGCCCAAAAAAAGATTATAAAGGCTGGACTGCCAGAACGTCTGGCAGCCAGGATAGCTATAGGTAGATAAGGAAAAGGGGTTATCTCTACAGTGTTATAGCAAGAGACAAAAAGTAGAGAAGGATGGATGGAGCTAGGACACTTAAAACGCTTGTTAGAAGGGGTTAAAAAAGGGGATGTTGGGATTGACGAAGCATTGGAATCATTGAAGAACTTGCCCTTTGAAGACATTGGTCATGCAACCATCGATCATCACCGCCATTTGAGGCTTGGGTTTCCAGAGGTAATATTCGGTGAGGGGAAGTCGGATGGGGATATCATAGCTATAGCCCAAAGGATGGTTGAGAAGGGAGAGAATATTTTAATAACCAGGGTGGAGAAAAAGAAAGCCCTTAAAATAAAAAAGGCATTTCCAAAGGCGAAGTACTATCCAAAACCACGAGCAATTACAATAATAAATCAGCAAATAAAAAAGGAGGGAAAGGGCACCATCCTGGTCATAAGTGCAGGAACCTCAGATATCCCCATTGCTGACGAGGCTGTACTTGTTGCTGAGATGATGGGTAACCGGGTAGATCGCCTTTATGATGTGGGAGTTGCCGGTATACATCGGTTGGTAAGTCAGCGGGAAAGGCTTTTGCAAGCCAGTGTCCTGGTGGTTGTGGCAGGAATGGAAGGGGCACTGCCAAGTGTAGTTGGTGGACTCGTATCGAAACCGATCATTGCAGTTCCTACCAGCATTGGCTATGGAGCAAATTTTGGCGGAGTAACTGCTTTACTTGGGATGCTGAATTCCTGTGCCCCTGGGGTTGCCGTGGTTAATATAGACAATGGCTTTGGGGCAGGATATATTGCGGGCTTAATAAATAAGGTTTGAAGGTATGAGAATAGCCTATTTTGACTGCTTTTCCGGAATTAGTGGGGATATGATTCTGGGTGCTATGGTGGATTTGGGACTGCCTAAAGCTAAATTAGAAGATGAGCTGAGCAAGCTATCCTTAAGTGGGTATGAAATAACCTGTTCAACCGAAGCCAGAATGGAGATTAGCGGCTCCAGGGTAAAGGTACTCCTGAAAGAGAAGGATACTGACCACCGAAGCTTCCCGGATATAAGACGTCTCATTGATGGGAGTTCGCTGGATAAAGACACCAAAGAGCTAAGTATTAAGGTATTCCTCCGTTTAGCGGAAGCGGAAGCCAAAATCCACAGAAAGGATATTGACAGTATATATTTCCATGAAGTGGGCGCTGTTGATTCTATTGTTGACGTTGTTGGGTCGGTAGTTGGTATAATACATTTTGGGATTGAGGAGGTCTATACATCCAGAATTCCTTTAGGCTCAGGATTTGTAACCTGCCGGCATGGGACACTACCCCTTCCAGCGCCGGCAACCATGGAGCTCCTGAAGGGTAAACCAGTCTATGAAGCAGGTGTTGAAGGAGAGCTGGTTACACCTACCGGGGCAGCCATAATTACCACATTAACAGATAAGTTTGGCAGGATGCCTCCGATGATAATAAGGGATATAGGCTATGGTGTGGGGGGCAAAGAATTTCGAGAGGTTCCCAATCTACTGAGGGTCATTCTGGGAGATGATGAGCGAGAACGAGAGATTGATAGAGTAACTGTCGTTGAGACTAACATTGACGACATGAATCCTGAGGTCTACGACTTTTTGATGGAAAGACTCTTTGAAGAAGGCTCCCTGGATGTCTCTCTATCGCCCCTTCAGATGAAGAAGAACAGGCCTTCAGTGCTGCTAAGGGTAATTTGCCATGACGGGGATAAAGCCCGTGTGATTAATACGATTCTTAAGGAATCAACGTCTTTTGGTGTTCGTTATTATGAAGTGGAGAGGGTTAAGGTGCCCCGTACACTGGAAGAGATTGAAACAAGGTTTGGGAAAGTTACAGTAAAGATTTACCAGGATGATGATGCGATAATTAATGTATCACCTGAATATGAAGACTGTAAGAAAATAGCAAAGGAAAAGAAAGTGCCATTGAAGATGGTTTATAATGAGGCGGTCAAAGAGGCTCTCTCTTCTTCTAAGAAGTGAAACATTTAATTATGACCGCTTTTAAAAATTTTGATATTGTGATACAGTTACCTTAACATTAATGGCTTCGTAAAAAGTCAAAAAACTGCCCTCTCCCTTGATGGGAGAGGGCAGGGGTGAGGGCGAAAATAACTCTATTTCAAGCAGTTATATCCCCCTCCCCTTTATCCCCTCCCACCAGGGGAGGGGAGATATGACTTTTTACAAGTTCATCAACATTAATGGAGGTAAAAAACATGCTTGGGGTAAAACAGGAAGTCATAAAATTGGTCCAATCTCTTCCAGATGAAGTAACTGTTGATGACATAATGGCGGTATTGTATTTTAAATTGCAGGTTGATGCTGGATTAAAGGAGCTTGATGAGGGGAAGGGTATCCCGCATCAAGAAGTTGAAAGCCGGATGTCAAAATGGCTCTCAAGATAAAATGGTCTCCAAGGGCAGTTTCTAACCTGGAAGAAATCTGTAGTTATATTGCTAAAGATTCTGAATACTACGCCATCCTTTTTGCCAAAAAAGTAATCAAAATAGTTAAAGCTATCCCTCAATTTCCCAAATCAGGCAGAATAGTTCCGGAATATGGATATGAGAACATAAGAGAAAAGATTTACGGAAACTACAGGATTATCTATCGTCTCAAAGACGAACTCATCGAAATTGTTGCCATCAGTCATGGCGCAAAACCTTTAAATAGTATAAAGTAGGCGGCCATAACTTCAAATGGACGGGAAATCATTGAACATAACGGAAGAAAGGCTGAACAGACTTAAAGAAATCATCCCCGAAGCTTTCACAGAAAATAAAATCGACTGGGAAAAACTGAAAGCCGCTCTGGGCGATGACATTGAATTTAAAAACGAACGGTATGTGCTGAACTGGGCAGGAAAATCCGATGCATTCAGGGCTCTCCAATCCGCTTCCACAGCCACCCTTGTTCCATGCAGAGAAGAATCCGTCAATTTCGATAAAACGGAAAACATATTTATTGAAGGCGAAAACCTTGAAGTCTTAAAGGTTCTGCAGAAATCCTATTTCGGCAAGATCAAGATGATATACATTGACCCGCCGTACAATACCGGCAATGACAATTTTATTTATCCCGATAAGTTTGCCGAATCCAGGGAAGAGTATTTAAACAGAATCGGCGACAAAGACGAAACCGGATTTATGACTCGTGAAGGGCTCTTCCGAAAGAACAGCAAAGACAGCGGCCATTATCACAGTAACTGGCTTTCTATGATGTACCCACGGTTGTTTCTGGCAAGAAACTTACTGCGGGATGACGGAGTTATTTTTGTAAGTATTGATGATAACGAGGTGCATAATTTACGGCTTTTGATGAATGAGGTGTTTGGGGAGGAGAATTTTGTAGACACAATTTGCTGGAAGAAAAAATACGGTGGTGGAGCAAAAGAAAAATATTTAGTTTCTGTTCATGAATACATAGTAGTATATGCTAAAACCAAGATTGACTTACCAGAAATAATGATTGAATTTGAGGAGGAAAAAGCAAGACGTTTTTATAAATATAAAGATGAAAAGTTTGAAACACTTGGTTATTACAGGACACACCCTTTAGAAGCAGTAAAGAGCTTTGATATAAGAGAAAATTTGAGATTCCCTGTAGTCGCTCCAGATGGTACAGAAGTATATCCTAAGAGACAATGGAGGTGGAGTAAACAGAGATTTGAAGAAGCTTTGCTGAAAGATGAAGTAATTTTTAGTAAAAATAAAGATGGTGAGTGGGTACTTTCTTCCAAACAATATCTTAATGAGGAAAATGGGGAGCAACGCAAGACTAAAGCTCAATCATTAATAGATGATATTTTTACTCAAGAAGGAACAAAAGAAGTAGTTGATACTTTTGGAGATGCTAAAATATTTCCTTTTCCTAAACCGAATAGGCTTGTTAAAAAACTTATTGAAATTGGTGGACTTTATAATAACGACATCATCCTCGATTTCTTCTCCGGCTCAGCCACAACCGCCCACTCCGTCTTAGCCCTTAACAAAGAAGACCTGTCTGCGAGCAACGCACAGGCAGGTGGCGGCAACCGTAAATTCATCATGGTTCAGCTCCCCGAAAAATGCGATGAAAATTCAGAGGCTTATAAAGCGGGTTATAAAACAATTGCGGAAATTGGAAAAGAGCGCATCCGGCGGGTCATTGAACATTTAACATTGAACATTGAACATGGATCAAAAAACAAAAAGGAGGACATGGGGCAAGGAATATTGAACATTAACCATTTAACAGATAAGAAAAAAGACAAGACAGAGCAGGCATCACTATTCGGCAGTAAAGATTCTATGATAAATGAAAAATGTTCAATGATAAATGAAAACCTTGGTTTCAAGGTTTTCAAGCTTCAGGAATCCAATTTCAAAATCTGGCATTCGAAATTAGAAACCGAAGAACAGCTTGTCGAGCAGCTTAAGCTACATCTTGAGCCTCTGGACGAGCACGCAAAAACAGAAGATTTTCTTTATGAACTCCTTCTGAAATCCGGTGTTCCGCTTACCGCAAAGATTGAAGAGAAGAACGGTTATATACTCGTGAATGATAACGAAATAGCTTTGATGCTCGAAAAGGTGGACGATAAAATCATTAATAAAGTCATTGCCATGAAACCCAGTAAAGTTATTACACTCGACAGGCTGTTCAAAAACAATGACCAGTTAAAAACCAATACCGCATTGCAGATGAAGGATGCGGGAATAGAGTTTAAGGTCATTTAGCATTTAGCATTGAACAGGGAACATTTATCATTGAACATTTAGCAGGGAACATGGAACATGCTGGAAAAAGAAAATATTACCTATAAAAAAGCATATAGATTTGCGATAGAGATCGTTGAGTTGTATAAAGACTTGATTCAGAGAAATGAATATGTTTTATCAAAACAGCTTTTAAGGAGCGGCACATCAATTGGCGCTAATGTTGCTGAAGCTAATGGCGGCATATCAAATGCCGATTTTTCCGCCAAAATATCAATCGGCTATAAAGAAGCTCTTGAAACCAAATACTGGCTTTCTCTGCTAAAGGATACAGGTTATATAAATCAGGGCAGTTATAACAGTCTATTTGGGAAAGCCGATGAATTGTGTAAAATATTATTTTCAATCCTTAAGAAGACAAGGATAAACAATGATAAATGATAAATGCTCAATGATAAATGTATTTAAAAATGGCTCTGTCTGGCTAAAGGCTGATTTTCACCTTCATACAAAGGCGGATAAAGAATTCAAGTATAATGGTGATGAAAATTATTTTGTAAGGGATTACGTTGAGCAACTAAAAAAAGTTGACATAGTGACCGGCATAATCACAAATCACAACAAGTTTGATAAAGATGAATTTGTTGAATTGAAAAGAAATGCCTTGAAGCATAATATTTGGCTGGTTCCAGGAGTAGAATTCTCATTAAAGGAAGGGTTTCATATATTGATAGCTTTTGAAGAGAAATGGTATCAAGGCCATGAAAGCAATATTCAAAACTTCATATCAAGCGCTTTTTATGGAATAAGTAATTATGATTCCCCGCCATATCCGAACTCAAATTCTACATTGAAAGACACTGTTGAAGCATTAGACAAGATTGGATACGATTACTTTATAGCCCTGGCACATCCCGATGCGGATAATGGACTTTTTAAGGTATTAACCGGGCGCACGCTTGAAGCTTTTATAAAAGAAGATTCTTTCAAAAAGATAATAGCAATTCAAAAAAGCGGAAACAAAGATAATTATGAACACATTTGTAACTTAACAAATAGGCGAATTGCGTGTGTTGAGGGTACAGACAATGCCGGAGAGGGAATTAATTCGATTGGCAAAGGAAGGATTACTTATATAAAATTAGGTGATTTTAATTTTGAAGCTCTGAAATATGCCCTCATTGATAATGATAACCGTATTAGGCCAAAAGAAAAACCTGAAATAAACAATGCCTTTATTAAGTGTATCTCATTTGAAGGCGGTCTGCTGGACGGTAAGGAAATTCATTTTTCATCGGAACTGAATAATTTTATCGGCATCAGAGGAAGCGGAAAATCTTCAATTATTGAAATAGTGCGATATACACTTGGAATAACTCTAGGTCGGCAAGCAAGCGACAGGGAGTATAAAAACGACCTTATAGAATATGTTCTTAAAAGCGGTGGCAAAGTCATCACTACTGTCGTTAATGAGCACAAGATGGAACACCGGATTGAAAAAATATACGGGCAGAAAGAAGATATTTACGACCGAAGAGGCATCAGGGTCGAAGCATCCATAGATACAGTATTTAAAACCCCTGTTTACTTTGGGCAGAAAGATTTGTCAAATAAACACATTGATTTTGAAGCAGACCTTGTTAAGAAACTTATTGGAAATAAACTTGAAAGTATAAAATCAGAAATAGCGAAGAAAATTGTGGCAATCGAGGACACGATAATCGCTTCAAAGAAACTGGACAATCTCGATGAACTAAAAAAGGAAATTGCCGGCAGCATCAAAGACGCTGAATACAAGCTTAAATTATACAAAGAAAAAGGCGTGGAAGATAAGCTACGACAACAGAGTAGATTTGATTCCGATGTAAGACTCTTTAACGAGTCATTAAATGAAGTATCAAAACTTAAAGACGAACTTGAAGCCGTTATAAACAACTTTCTACCATTTTTTAATCAGACAACATTTAACTCTGAAGAAAATAAAGACATATTTCTTGAAGCGGAGAAGATATTTAAACAACTCGCAATTGAATTTAATAAATTAAGCGACATAAAAACCGAAACGGAAAAACATGAAGCAGCCTTTAAAGAACTTTATAAAAAACTACAGGAAAAAAAGGAAAGTCTTAAAGAGGAATTCGCGAAAATAAAAAGGGAAATAGCCCTTCCGAATCTTAACCCGGATGAATTCCTTAAACTGAATCGGCAGATTGAAACCTCCAAATTGAAGCTGGTTGAAATCGAAAAATCAGAAAAGAAGAAAATTGAATATCAAACATCACTAAACAATAAAGTTTCAGAGCTGAATAACTTATGGCATGAAGAGTATAAAATTCTTGGAAAAGAGGTAAGTAGAATAGATGAATACGAAAATTCTCTTTCAATTTCCGTTGAATATAAAGGCCGAAAAGATAATTTTGACGCAAAACTTAAGGAAATATTTAAGGGTACGGGAATAAGAGGGGCAACTTATGATAGTATCACATCACAATATAAAGATTTTATTGAAATATATAGGGATATTGAAAATTTGAATTCCTCATTGAATATCAGTGAAAACCTGTTAGCCGAGTATAAAAAACGATTTTACGAAAATCTTTTCGATTTATTGACATTCCGTGTCGAAGACAAATTTACTATTAAATATAATGACAAACCTCTAAAAGACCATTCTCTCGGGCAGCGGGCTACAGCCTTGATACTATTTCTTCTTGCGCAAAAAGAGACTGATGTTTTGATTATTGATCAGCCTGAAGATGACCTTGATAACCAGACGATTTACGAAGATGTAATTAAAGCGATTAAAGTTTTAAAAGGTAAAATGCAGTTTATATTTGCCACGCACAACGCCAATATTCCGGTACTGGGCGACAGCGAAAAAATAATTTCCTGCAAGTATTCGGAATCGAAAATAGAGGTTCATGGAGGCACAATAGACAGTCATGACACACAAAAACAGATCGTAACTATCATGGAGGGCGGGGAAGAAGCCTTTAATAGAAGAAAAAATATTTATGAATTATGGAGTCTAAAAAAATGAACGCTATTGAACTGCTCGATATAATAAACACGGGTGAGACAAGCCGGGTGCAGTTTAAAGAAAAAATTACTTCGCCAGATGCTTTGGCTGCGGAAATGGTAGCGATGTCCAACTCTCTTGGAGGTATGATATTGGTCGGGGTGAAAGATAAAACCGGTGAAATTGTAGGATTGAGTAATGCTGAACTGCAGAAATATAATCAGCAAACACCATCGAACATCGGGAATATTGCAACTGATAAAGTAAAACCTAATATTTATGTGACAACAGAAGTCGTTTCTCTTGATAATAGAGGTTCAAAAAGGATTTTAATTATCTACATAAGGGAAGGGATAAACAAACCTTATAAAGATAATAATCTGGCTGTTTGGGTAAAGCAGGGTCCCGACAAAAGACGCGTTTCTGATAATGCGGAAATACTTCGTCTGTTTCAGAGCAGCGCTAATTTATCGGCAGACGAAATGGAAGTTTATGGAACTTCTTTGGATGATGTCAATCAAGATAAGTTTGAACAATATTTTAAAAAAGAGTTCCAAAAAACAATTGAAGAAGAAAACTTAAATTTTGAGCAGGCTCTTAAAAGAAAAAAAGTGGTACGAAATGGAAAGTTGACTTTGGCTGGGTTATTGTTTTTTGGGAAAGAACCACAGAATTATAAACCTGCCTTCTGCATTAAAGCAGTATCTTTTTGGGGAACCAGCATCGGAGGAAACGAATATAGAGACAGTCGAGATATAATAGGAACAATACCGGATATGTTTTATGAAGGAATAAGATTTTTTGAGGTAAATTTAAAACATACCCAACAGGGTCAAAACTTTAATTCACCAGGCATATTGGAAATTTCAAAAGTAGCCCTTGAAGAACTATTACAAAACGCACTCCTGCACCGGGATTATTTTAAAAACTCTCCGGTACGTTTAATGATATTTGATAACAGAGTTGAAATTATAAGCCCCGGAAAACTGCCTAATAATCTAACGGTTGAAGAAATTAAATATGGTAATCCAGTTATCAGAAATAATCAGTTAGTTAATTATGGCATACACGTTTTACCATATAAAGGGCTTGGCTCCGGTATCAAACGGGCACTGGAATCGCAACCTGATATTCAGTTTTTTAATGACATTGACGGTGAACAATTTATCGTTACAATACCAAGGCCGGAGACAAATAATTGAAGCTCCATTTTGACCCGCACCAGCAATTCCAGCTTGACGCAATAGATTCCATTGTTGGAATCTTTGAAGGACAGCCGCTAAACCGCGGTGATTTTGATTTTTCCATCGCCTATGAAAGTTACTTTTTACAGGAAGGTGGTATCGGAAACCGCTTGACGCTGGGCGATGAACAGATTCTTGAAAATGTAAAATCGATTCAAGAGAAAAACGAACTTGCAGTTTCCAATAATCTGGACGGCATGAATTTTTCCGTTGAGATGGAAACAGGCACGGGCAAAACCTATGTTTATCTGCGCACAATTTATGAGCTGAATAAAAAATATGGGTTTAAAAAATTCGTTATAGTCGTTCCCTCCATTGCCATTCGTGAGGGCGTGTTAAAAAATCTCGAAATCACATTTGAGCATTTCCAGAATCTTTATGACAAAACCCCTGTTAATTTTGACGTGTACGACTCCAGACGGGTTTCCAACTTAAGAAACTTCGCTATTAACAACAACATCCAGATTCTTGTTATCAATATTGATTCCTTTGCCAAAGATGAGAATATCATAAATAAACCCAATGACAAGCTGACCGGCAAAAGACCGGTTGAATTTATTCAGGCAACATGCCCTATTGTAATTGTGGATGAACCACAGAACATGGAAACGGAGATAAGAAGAAAAGCCATCGAAAATCTGAATCCCTTCTGTACTCTGCGCTATTCGGCCACTCATACCAGCCGCTATAATATGGTTTACAGTCTTGATCCGGTAAAAGCATACGATCTGGGGCTGGTCAAACAAATAGAGGTAGACTCAATCGTTACGGAAAATGATTTTAATGAAGCGTTTGTCTGCCTTGAAAAAGTAACCGCCGCGAAAACCAGAACGTCCGCTAAAATAAAAATCGATATCAATACAAGCAACGGTGTCAAGCGAAAAACCGTTGCCGCAAAAGTCGGCGATGATTTATACGATTTGTCCAACAAACGGGAAATATACAAAAACGGTTATATAATAAATGGCATTGATGTGGCTGACGGTTTTATTGAGCTTTCAAACGGCGAAACCGTTTTTGTCGGAGATACCTTAGGCGGCCTTTCGGATGAGGTTATGAAAGTCCAGATAAAAAAGACCATAGAGGAGCATTTCTTAAAGGAAAGAAGATTTAAAGATAAGGGGATAAAGGTCCTTTCACTTTTCTTTATCGACAGGGTGGCAAACTATCGCGCTTATGATGCGGACGGTAATCCGGTTAAAGGTAAATTTGCTTTCTGGTTTGAGGATATTTACAGGGAGATTTCCGGCAAAGACTCTTATAAAGGCATGATTCCTTTTGAAGCAGGTGAAGTTCATAACGGCTATTTTTCACAGGATAAAAAAGGCAAATGGAGCGATACAAAGGGCAATACACTGGCGGATGACGACACCTTTAGACTGATTATGAAAGATAAAGAACGACTTTTGGATATAAACGAACCCTTACGGTTTATCTTCAGTCATTCGGCTTTGCGGGAAGGCTGGGACAGCCCCAATGTCTTTCAGATTTGCACTTTGAACGAGACACACTCGGAGCTGAAAAAACGGCAGGAAATCGGCAGGGGATTGCGGCTTTCCGTGAATCAGGAAGGCTTTCGCATACAGGATAACAATATTAACCGTCTGACAGTTATTGCGAATGAGGCATATGAAGATTTTGCCAGACAACTACAGACGGAAATTGAAGAGGATTGCGGAGTATCCTTTAAAGGCAGAATTAAAGACAAGCAGGAACGGGCGACTGTCAAATATCGCAAAGGATTTGAGCTGGATGAGAAATTCAAGGAAATTTGGGAGAAGATAAAACATCAGACAACCTATAAAGTCGATTATGATACGTCCGAGCTCATAAAAAAGGCTTCTAAAGCGCTCAACCAAATGCCTGAAATAAAAAAAGCCGTTATTAAGGCTACGAAAACAGCTCTCAAGTTTGACGATACCGGTATTGTGGCCGATATAAAAGCATCATATGTCACGGCGTTTGACGGCGTTTTCGGGATACCAGATGTGCTCTTTTACATTCAGGAAAGAACTGGACTGACCCGCTCAACCATTCTAGAAATTCTATTAAAATCAGGCAGGACCGGGGATATAATGATCAATCCCCAGCTATTCCTCGATAGTGCCGTATCGGCTATTAACGATGTATTAACCGATTTAATGATTGACGGAATTAAGTACGAGAAGATAGGAGCAAAAGAGTATGAGATGCGGCTATTTGAAGAGTATGAAATTCATGTCAATGAACTGACCTTTCGGATATCAAAGAAAGATAAAACCATATACAGCAATCTTGTTCCGCTTGATTCAAACGTGGAATATGATTTTGCCAGGGAATGTGAAAACCGCGAAGATATAGAATTTTATTTCAAGCTGCCTTTCTGGTTTAAAATTCAAACGCCCATCGGGACTTATAATCCGGATTGGGCTTTGATAAAAAAGAATGAAAAAACCGTTTACTTTGTTGCTGAGACAAAATCGGCAGGGCAGGAATTAAAAACAAGCGAGAGAAGAAAAATAAAGTGTGGATATGCACATTTTAACGAGTTTAAAGATGTAGAATACAGACAGGTTTCAACAGTGGGGGAATTGGATTAAGAACCGATTTCGCACTTCGTGTGCTCCCTGTCTGCGCCTGCCTGTGCAGGCACGGCAGACAGGTGCGTACACGCACAGGCAGGCGGTGGAAAAACAGGCAAGTTTTTTTAAAGATAGGGGGTTGAAGGATGCCAATATATGAATATAGATGTGACCTTTGTGGGGAAGA
>PFIF01000102.1 GCA_002782605.1 Deltaproteobacteria bacterium CG_4_8_14_3_um_filter_43_13
TTATTTATGAGTCAAAGCACTAGATTTATAGGACAGATTCTAATGGTTCCAAAGGGTGTTGCCTGTATAACCCTTACTACCTTAAGCCTTATGAGCTCAAGCAAGGCGAGAAAAGTAATTATTACTTCGTGTTTGTCCCCGATCCCGGTGAATAGAGACTGAAAAACGATGTTTCCTGTGTGCTTCATTCTTTCAATGATCTCTGTTATCTTATCATTAACTGACATCTTTTCAATGGCAATATAGAAAAAGTTTTCCGGAGGTTCTTCTTTTAAAACCCTTTTAAATGCCTCTATCAATTCAATAATGCTTATTTCGTTCAGGTCTTTTTCGTTTTCCTCTGAAGACTCACCGGCTAAACCCCTGGTAAATACATCTCTATCTAAGATTTCATGGCCCATTAGTTTATTAGCGGTATCTTTGAATCTTTGATATTCGATTAACCGTCTTACCAGCTCAGCCCGTGGATCCTCCTCTCCCTCAAACTCTTCTCTTTCATCTTCTGCTGGAGGCAGGAGCATCTTGGATTTGATATGCATGAGGGTTGCTGCCATTACGAGAAATTCACCGGCAATATCCAGGTTTAAGGTCTTCATGACGTCCAGATATTCAAGGTACTGTGCGGTTATAAAGGCAATGGGTATGTCATATATGTCCACTTCATTCTTTTTAATCAGATGCAGCAAGAGGTCTAAAGGCCCCTCGAATACCTGGAGTTTAACATTGTACGGCATGGTCTACTCCATTAATTAGTCAGCCCTTAAAAATTCCTCCAATAAAACCTGTGCGCTTGTTATCTGAAGTAGGGTTCATTCCGTTGTTCTATTTTTCAAATATTTCTAAGCTCAGCAACCGCGCACCATGAATAACCCGCATAATAATCACCCTGGGTCCGTTAATTCTAAAGATGGTTCTGTAATTCCCATAGATAATATGCCGATATTCTCTTCCTAGTTCCCGAGATTCGGGGATAACCGGGCACCTTAAAGGGAATTGTTCTAAAGAATCAATTTGCCACGCTATTTCGCTTACCAATTTCATTGCCGCGGTCTTGTTGTCAGATGCAATATATTGAAAGATTTCCCGTATATCTGATTCGGCAACTTTGGTGATCTCAACCCGATACTTTTGCACCCTCCTTAAACTCCTTCATAAAATCTTGTGCATCTCTGGTACGGCCCTCTTTAACATCGTTTTCCGCTTCAACCAGGAGTATACTAAGGTTTAGTGATCTCAATTTCTTTTCAAAAACCTCTACATCCAGTAAAACAGCATCAGGCTTGCCATTGACAGTAACGATAATAGGGCGGCCAGTATGGTGCATTTGCCTGAAGATTTCATTCGTCTTCTTTTTCAGCTCTGAAACGGATTTTATGTCTTCAGAAATACTTAGAGACATTACAATTCACATCCTTTCTAATATTATATTTGATACTTAAAATGATACCATGAAAGAATGTAAAGTCAAAGCATTTTTATGAGCCCGATACACGTTCGAGGCGGAGCCGATGACCTGTATCGTTCAAGTGCAAACGAACCCCTGCGGTTTGGGCGTCAGCCGTTTACACTGTGTTATCTGAAGTCGTGAGCAAAACATAGCAAACTCATCGATATGCATTAAAGAGAAATTCTCTTTATTTTTAAATCCAACAGCTTTTCTGTCTGTTCAATGATCCATTTGTGTCTGTCTCTTATCTCTGTTTCTGTCCAATCTTTTTTCCTCATGATTTTCTGAGAAATAAGAAATGCTGTAGTACCATCTAAGCCTTTCCCCTTGTATATACCCCTTTTCTTGGGGAAAGAGTCATTACTTGCAGCAATATTCTTTTTCCCAGAAAGTAAGGTAAGATTCCCAAGTTTATTTAGCCAAAGGGCAGCTTTTTCTTGAGACCAATTATTTTTCCAATAATTTGTTGCACCCCATTTTTCTGGCAAGATATGATCAACGTGTAGCTTTCGGTCCGTCTCAATATAAGTAATCTTGGCGCCATCTGTTTGATTGTACTCGATTAATGCTAGTAGCGGCTTAGCCCACACTTCTCCATAGGCATCATCATATAAATTATCAGACATCCTTTTAACAACATAATCCGCTGTCATCTTATCATCGATCTCTTTCTTGATTTCCGTTAACTTCTTTTTCTTCTTAAGGAGGGCAATTATGTTGAATGAAAGCTGTTTAATCTTGGAAGTTGTATAACCTGCAATCCAGTAAGCATAAAACATTTTTCTCAATTCTTTGCATAATCCTTCAAATTCTTTGAATTTCTCAATCTTAGCTGTCGTCAGGATTGCTTTCCAGAAGACCTGATTTGGTATGTACCAGAAAGAATATGTCAAGGATGACTGCATTTGCCATATTTCATTAAAATCGCCGACAAATTCTTTGAATGAAAAAATAACTTTATTTGCATCTCGCTTAAAGTCTTTCGTTGCAGTCAATTCCTCAAACAAAGAATATTTTGGGTTTCTTGCCAATAAATAATACTCATAAAAGGTAAATAGGTTCTCCAACGATTCATCAATTTGCTTCGAGAGTGTTTCAATCTCTCTCCATGTTGTCATAAACTTCTGCTGATCTAATTCCTTATTAAGAGTCCCATATAAATGACTCTTTATCAAATCGGAATTGTCCAGATCAAGCCCTCTCGTATTCAGGACTTGGAACAGTTTTATGGCAAAATGCTGTTTCGTGCACACAATTGAAATCATGATGACTTTGTTAAGTAGAAAGCTAACAAAGCTCGATAATTGAGAGCTATTAAGTTTAGACAGCTTTTCCTTGAAGATTAATGCTGTATTTATGAATTTGTTATCTTTAAGTTCTTTTTTGCTCGGTTCATAATCAGGAAATTTCACGGCGTCTAATATCTGATCTTCAAATTGATTTTGGTAATGGAGCTGTGTGATAAGTCTTAAGCGGTACTGCTGATCCACAAGGCTTTTTATAACATTTATGATTTTCTTATCATCCTGAAGATGTAAGTCCCTTAAAACGCAAAATAGAATAGTTATTGTCGTTAGTCGTTGCTGTCCGTCGACAACTTCAAAGTAACCCTTTTTTTCAATAAATATGGCGGGACCCAAGAAATAACTCTCTTCTTCAGCCTCCATTGCGGAATAAATATCATCCCACATTTGTTCTATTTGTTCCCCATTCCAACTATAAGGTCTTTGATAATCAGGAATTCGGTAATAACTGTCTGCATCACCAAAAATCTTCATTATGGTCTTAGCTTCAGGTTTAAAAATGCCAGTTAAATCTTCAGGCATGACATGCCCCCTTTTGAAAAAGAAGTTTACTTTGCTCTCGATTTCAGATAACTTTTTATATCAGCACTCTAAGTGCGTATATACTTCTAAATCCCTATTGCCTCTCTTACCTCATTCATAGTCTCTCTTGCTATACCTTGAGCCTTTTTAATTCCCGTTTCTATGATTTCTTCTACCCTTTCAACGTGGGTTAAGAAGTATTCCCTTTTGATCTGAAGCGGAGAGAGAAACGTAATTACTCTGGATGCCATTTTTTTCTTGCAATCAACACATCCAATACGAGCGGATTGACAACTGTGGGAGATTTCACTAACCTCCTCAGGGGGGCTAAACAGCTTATGGAAGGAAAAGACATTGCAGATTTTCGGGTCTCCTGGGTCAGATTTTCTTGCCCTTTGGGGATCTGTGAACATCTGATCTGTCTTTTCCCTGATTACCTCTGGAGTGTCCGATAGGTATATAGCGTTGTTGTATGTTTTGCTCATCTTTCTTCCATCTATGCCCAGCAGTTTAGGCGTCTCGGTCAAAATAGGCTCCGGGAGGGGGAAGGTTTCCTTATAAAGAAAATTAAAACGGCGGGCAATCTCACGGGTCAATTCAAGGTGAGGTACCTGGTCTATCCCAACAGGAACTTTATGGGCTTTATATATAATTATATCTGCTGCCTGTAAGACAGGATAGCCCAAAAAACCATAGGTAGAAATGTCCTTGTTTGTCAGTTCTTGTTGCTGCTCTTTATACGTAGGATTCCGCTCAAGCCAGGACAAAGGGGTGATCATTGAGAGTAAGACATGGAGCTCAGCATGTTCTGGTATCTTCGACTGTATAAAGATGGTACTTTTATCGGGATCGATACCTGCACTCAACCAATCGAGGAACATATCCGTGATACTCTCTTTTATCATCTCTGTATTTTCATACTCACTGGTCAGTGCATGCCAATCAGCGGCAAAGTAGAAACATTCATACTCGTCTTGAAGTTTAACCCAACTGTCTAAAGCTCCGAAAAAGTTTCCAAGGTGCAATTTGCCAGAAGGTCGCATACCACTCAATATTCTCTTTTTAGACATATA
>PFIF01000299.1 GCA_002782605.1 Deltaproteobacteria bacterium CG_4_8_14_3_um_filter_43_13
AAGCACTAGGCCATCGGTGAGCAGCGTTATTCCGAAGCAGCCTGTCAGTCCGCTGGATTCATTCTCAATACGATGAAGAAAGAGTAATATGGCAATAACACAAAGTCCTATAGGAGGGATAAATGCGAAAAATTTTAATAGGATTGATCGCTTTAATGTTTATAACCGCTTTTGTGATTGCACAAACGGACACCACTCAGTCGGACGAGCAGCAGAGGTTAGCCAAAGGAAAAGAGCTTTTAGAGACGAAGTGCTCGATATGCCACTCGATACAAAGGCCATTAAATAAAAATTACGACCAACAGAAGTGGAACAAAGTCGTCAGCAAGATGGCTGAGAAGATGAAAAATAAACGGCTAGGCGAGTTGACGGACGAAGGAAAAGGGCTGATTGTCAATTATCTCGTCAACGCGATACCGCCCAAAAAGTAGCTTTTGCTTTCCATGGAATTGACCCTGATAAAAGATATCCTGGCAAGCACCCTATTATTGGTCGTTATCTGGATGGTTATCTTGATATGGGCAATAGCCTTCGGTAAAAAACCTCCCAAAGATGCAGCACAGCGCAGAAAACTGCACTGTCTAGCTAGCCGCATAGCGCTCGTAATTTTGATATTACTCGAGGTGTTGGGCATCATCGTATCCGATTTCTTCCGAGATATTTATGGGACAAAAATAGTCTCACACATAATAATTGGTAATTCGATCACCGCCGTCATCTTGGCAAAAATAGCTGTTAGGCGAAGGTTTAAAAATTATTATAAATATTTAAAGTGGCTCGGATTGTACGCTCTCACCGCAACGTTAGTGGTGTGGACACTGATGGTCGGGATAAACGTTTTTTAGCGTCGACAGCTACAAAACTGTTTGTATCGGAAGTTTGAACCCGATGGCATGTTGGAAAAAAGGGATTATATTAAGATAAATAGACTAAAGGACGATAGTCTTATAGAGAAAACAACTAATCGAATTAGCTAAGGTGGTTATAATGGGTTTAAACATAAGGAGGTGGAAGAGATGTATTCAGAGATAGTAATGGATCATTTTAAGAATCCCCGCAACGTTGGGGAGATGAAGGATGCGGATGGGGTAGGAGAGGTTGGCAACCCTGTCTGTGGTGACATGATGAACATTTACATCAAGGTTAAGGATGACCGTATTGAGGATATCAAGTTTTTGACATTTGGGTGTGGGGCAGCCATTGCTGTTTCCAGCATGCTCACAGAGATGGCAAAGGGTAAGACCATAGAAGATGCCAAGAAGATCACCAACAAATCGGTAGCAGATGCCCTTGAAGGTTTACCCAAAAACAAGCTTCATTGTTCCAACCTGGGAGCAGATGCCCTTCAACTGGCCATAAAGGACTATGAAGACAAAAAGGCAGGCAAGGTCAAGGCTCCTCCAAAGGTAGAAGACAAGCATGAGCATACCAAAGGAGACACCTGTCGGTGTCCTTACTGCGATACCGACTTAGGAGAGGCGATGGAGTTTTGTTCAAACTGTGGCAAGGAGATAAATAACAGTCACTGAATCTTGGTAAGGAGACTTTAAAGTGAAGACCATAAATTTAGACTACATATCGGCTAACCCCTTATTGCCTGAGGTTCAGGATGCCATGATCGAAGCTATCAAGAAAAACCATGGTAATCCTTCCAGCCCCCACCAATTAGGTGAACAGGCAACAGAGGTATTGGAGCAGGCAAGGGAAAAAGCAGCCCGACTGATAAACTGTACCTCACCCCAAGAGTTGGTATTCACCTCATCCGGCACTGAATCTATCAATCATGCCATAAAGGGGATAGCCTTAGCAAAAGCAGGCAAGGGGAAACACATCATAACCTCTAACATTGAGCACAATGCCGTACTGAAGTCTCTCAGGAGGCTGATGAAGATGGACTACAGGGTAACCTCAGTCTCTGTGAACGAATATGGATTGGTAAACCCTGATGATATTGCCAGGGCAGTAACAGACGAAACCATTCTGGTGACGATCATGCATGGCAACAACGAGATCGGAACCATTCAGCCCATAAAGGAGATTGTCCGGATCACCCGGGAAAAGGGGATTGTCTTCCATAGTGATGCTGTGGCATCGGTGGGTGTCGTGCCCGTTGATGTTCAGGATCTGGGTGTGGATTTACTGAGTTTATCCGCCAATCAGTTTAATGGCCCATCGGGTGTGGGGGGGCTTTACATCCGTCGAGGAGTGTCACCGTTGCCATTAATTGATGGGGGAGCTCAGGAGTCTGGAATGCGGGCGGGCACGGAAAACCTCATCGGCATAATCGGGATGGGGGTGGCCGCTGACATTGCCTTTCGGGAAAGGGAATCCAGGGTAGAACATGCAAGGAAGTTGAAGGAAAGGCTAATAAGGGGGTTGAAGGAAAGTATTGAGGATATTATTATCAATGGGCATCCTGAATTTTCTCTGCCTAATCTGGTCTCTGTATCCATAAGGTATATTGAAGGGGAGAGCATAGTTCTCATGTTGGATGAGAAGAACATAGCTGTCTCTACCAGGTCGGCATGTGCTTCCGGGGCGCTTCGGGCTTCCCATGTGCTTCTCTCCATTGGCAGAGAGTATGCCGATGCCCAGGGGACCCTGGTTATCAGTTTTGGTCGAGACACTAAAGAATCTGATATTGACCGATTCCTGGATGTATTAAGGGAAGCAGTTGAGTTTCTTAGAAACATGTCCCCTCTTTATAAAAAGGCAAAGGTTGAATAGTTGACGATGATCAAAAAAAGCGTAAAAGAAAGTCGACCACAGCTCAAAGTTCTCATTGCTGATGACACACAGGTTAAGCTCTTCCTGAACCAGCGGATGGCTTACAGCCCCCGCTTATTTCAGTCGTATCCACACAAGCCGCCGCCTGCTCACCAGCCAGATAACCTGTTGAAAAAGCGGCCTGAAGGTTATACCCGCCCGTATCTGCATCAATATCCATGATTTCTCCGCAAAAATACAGCCCGTCAATCAGTCGCGATGCCATTGTACGCGGATCAATCTCTTTCAGGGAAACGCCACCGGCTGTAACGATGGCTGATGACATCGGAAGGGCAGATTTAATATTGAAGCGAAGAGATTTGAGCAGGTCAATGAGTTTTTCACGTTCCTCTGCGTTGATTTGATTCCCCTGTTTGCCAGGGGGGATACCCGTCATAACAACAAACGGTTCAACCATCTTGGCAGGTAGCAATCCATCAAGAATACGGCGATAGCTCCTTTTGCTGAACCGGTCAAAATCCCTCTGAAGGCGATCGCGAAGCTGGTTCCTGGCCAGGGCAGGTTTAAGATCGATAGAAACACTGACCTGGCCATGTTCAAGGGCATCAACAACAGCCAGACTCATAAGCAGTGTAACCGGCCCTCCGATACCAAAATGGGTCATCATCATATCGCCCATCCGGCTTTCGATAACCGGTCGGGGAGGGCATTTCTTACCTGCGCCTCGCCCTGTATCATGTGTCAGTGTCATGGAAGCGTCAATCTCATCTGCCCGACACTGGAATGCCGTCAGACGGATATTGCAAAGGCTGACACCCTGCATAGACTTTGCGAGGGGGACTTCTTCGACAACGAGAGGCACCAACGCGGGGCGAAGCCTGATTATGTTATGACCAAGGGCAGCAGCTATTTTATACCCGTCCCCGGAGGAACCAGTAGCAGGATATGTTGAACCACCGGTCGCGAGGATGACAGCCTTAGCTGGATACTCTCCCTCATCTGTTTGCACGCCCGTCACCCGCCTGTTAGTAATTTGAACCCCTTTAACCCTGGAACCGGTCACAACCTGCACGTCCTGGTCACTGAGGAATTTTCTGAATGCATTAACTACGTCGCCGGCACTGTCTGAAACCGGGAATATCCGTCCTCCACGTTCAATCTTCGTCTCTATGCCGTAGTAACTCAAAAACGCCAGCAGATCTTCTCGAAAAAAGTGATGAAAAGCGCTATAGAGAAAGCGGCCGTTGGGACCATACATGGAGATGAATTCATTTATATCCTTGGCGTTTGTGAGATTACAGCGGGTCTTGCCGCTTATCAGGAGTTTCTGACCCAAACTCCTGGTCTTTTCAAGAAGAATCACTTTTGCACCTCTTTTGGCTGCTCTTCCGGCAGCCATCATACCCCCTGCTCCGCCACCGACTACAACAACATGCATATCAGAATCCTTTTTATTATGAAAGCCATACACGGCTCACTGACCCCTCACCACTTATTAAATACCATTTTTCTGTATTTTAAAACACAAATTTATTATAACTACTTAGGCACAAAGTGGCAAAGGTACATAGGCACAAAGCAGATCAGGGTCGTTTCGTTGTTTTTTCCTTCTTTGTGCCTTTGGTACTCTGTGCCTTTGCGCCTGCCTCAACAGTTACTAAATAAGAAACGGTATTTTAGCCATTGACATAGGATGTACCATCTGATAATTAGTTTATCATGAGAAACGAA
>PFIF01000133.1 GCA_002782605.1 Deltaproteobacteria bacterium CG_4_8_14_3_um_filter_43_13
TCACCCCCACCCTAACCCTCCCCCATCAAGGGGGAGGGAATTTAGGGTATTTCTGGATGGACACTATTTATATAGTTAAATATAGGGCTGATGTCAATAAAATTCCTGCTGGTATTGGATACCCTATAAGTTCTTTTTTCGGCATTGTTAATTTTGTATAGTTTTAATGAATAAAACTAACAGATTTTCAATAAGTTAACTTTAGATATCTATACCAAATTAACAATGCCGAAAAATGTTAGAAAACATCCTCGAAGACAACATCAAGGGCTTACGGAAATCCGTAAGCCCTTGATGTTTTTTGGTAGCGGGGAGTGGATTTGAACCACTGACCTTCGGGTTATGAGCCCGACGAGCTACCAGACTGCTCCACCCCGCGATAGAGTGATATAATATAAAATAACCCGGCTGGTTGTCAAGGTTTATTTAGTTTTTCCGTAAGAAAAAGGGCAACAGCTTATATCCATCCTCAATAAACAGATTGTTTATCCTGGCTGATTTTTCATTAAAGCCCATATCCTTTGAGGGTTTAGTTTCTTTATCTTCGGATGAGAAAATAGCGAATGGTACAGGGTCAGGTGTATGACTCATTACGGATAAAGGGGTAGAGTGGTCAGGTAAAACCATTATCCTGTAGTCTCGAAATCTATTTATCTTATCCAGAACCGTTCCAACAACCTCTTTGTCGAAACGTTCAATGGCTATTAACTTATTTTTAAGATCACCGCTGTGAGAGGCTTCATCAGGCGCCTCTACATGAAGGTATACAAAGTCTCTTTTCTCCAGCGCTCTAAGGGCATAGTTTGCCTTTCCCTGGTAATTGGTGTCAAGGTATCCGGTAGCACCAGGGACATCAATCACCTCTAGCCCTGCATAAACGCCAATCCCTTTGATCAAATCCACGGCCGAGATCACTGAACCTGTAATACGGTATCTTTCTAATAAAGTTGGCATCTTTGGTGACTTACCCTGCCCCCAAAGCCATATGGAGTTTGCCGGTTTCTTATAGTTTTTGATCCTTATCTTATTGAGATTGCTGTTTTCAAGGATAGTCTGGGAATCATTCATCAATTGAAGGATTTGTTTTTCCCCTTTGCCTTTTGGCAGATACGAGTCTATGGCCTTGCCGGAAATATCATGGGGAGGGGTTGTGCTAAGTTCTTTTTGTCCATTCTTCCAAACCATAAGGTGACGGTAGCTGACTCCAGGATAAAACTTAATGTCTTTTATTCCCAGTTTTTGATCGATCTCATGGATAATTTCTTTTGCCTCTTCTGTAGATATGTGACCTGCACTATAATCATCCATATATTTTTTGCCGTTTTTGACTGAAAGTGTTACCAGATTACACCTATAAGCGACATCTTCGGGGCCGAGTTTTAAACCAAGACTGGCAGCTTCTAAAGGTGCCCTGCCAGTATAATACTGTTTGGGGTCATAGCCAAGGATAGATAGATTCGCAATGTCGCTGCCTGGATGCAATCCCATTGGTATGGTCCTTACCATGCCCAGTTTTCCCTTTTGGACTATTAGATTCATGTTTGGTATGTCGGCCACCTCAAGAGGTGTTTTACCCCCAAGTTCGGGAACAGGGTAGTCGGCCATTCCATCGCCGATTAATATAATGTGTTTCATCTTGTTTAAAGCTCTAGTATTTCTAATATCTTATCTACCTCTGGCGGGAGTGTTATCGGTTCACCGGATATCTTTATAGCACTCTCCGGGTCTTTCAAACCATGCCCTGTTAATGTACAGACAATACTTTCTCCCTTTTTGAAGAGCCCCTGTTTGTTTAATTTAATAACCCCGGCCACCGAGGCTGCCGATGCGGGTTCGCAGAATATCCCTTCATATCGGGCTATTAACTGATACGCGTTGATGATCTCTTCATCTGACACCATATCAATGGTTCCTCCTGATTCATCCCTGGCTGCCTCTGCCTGTTTCCAGCTTGCCGGATTGCCTATTCTGATGGCTGTTGCCACAGTTTCAGGTGCTTTTATGATTTCCCCTCTAACTATAGGCGCAGCCCCCTCTGCCTGAAAACCTATCATTTTAGGCAGAGAAGTAATTCTTCCAGAAGACTTATACTCTTTAAAACCCTTCCAGTAAGCGGTTATATTGCCTGCATTACCTACTGGTAACGCATGGAATGTAGGGACGAAACCCAACTGGTCACAGATTTCAAAGGCGGCTGTCTTTTGCCCTTCTATCCGATATGGGTTTAAGGAATTTACCATTGTAATGGGATATTTCCCTGACACATCTCTTACAATTTTCAGTGCCTCATCGAAATTCCCATCTAATTGAATTACTACAGCGCCATGCATCATAGCCTGAGATAGCTTTCCCAGGGCGATCTTCCCCTTTGGGATAAGCACATAAGCCTTCAAACCCCCTTTTGCTGCATAAGCAGCAGCAGAGGCAGAGGTGTTCCCCGTTGAGGCGCAAATAACCGCTTTGCTTCCTTCTTCTAATGCCTTGGATATAGCAACGGTCATTCCCCTGTCTTTGAAAGAACCTGATGGATTGAGCCCCTCGTACTTTAAGTAAAGGTCGATTCCTTTATTTATATAGTCCCTTAGTCTGCTGGTCCTGATAAGAGGTGTATTACCCTCATTTAAAGTGATAATCTTGGAATCGTCCTTTATAGGCAAAAACTCCCTGTATTTTTTGATTATTCCTTGCATAATGTATTTCCCTCTAAAGTTGAGTCTCCGTCTTCTATTCTCAGCAATACCGTATTGTCAAGAGTTATTGACAGATTGTCTATCTTTTTTAATGCCTTTTGAACATTAGCCTCTTTGGCTTCATGGGTTAGCATAAAGATCGGCACAGCCCCCTCAATCTCTCTTCCCTTTTGGATGACCGATGAAATGCTGATATCCAGATTGCCCAGGATTCCTGATATCTTTGATAGTACCCCCGGTCTGTCTTTAGCATAAAATCTCAGGTAATACCTGCTTGTAATATCATTCATGTTCTTGATTTTCTGCTTTTTTATATTTTTATATTGAAAAGAAAGGGAAGGTACCCTCTGACTGCTGCCCTTTATAATATTACGACAGATTTCCATGATATCACTTATTACTGCACTTCCTGTGGGCATCATCCCTGCCCCTTTTCCATAAAACATGGTCTTGCCTACTGCATCCCCATTGATAAATATAGCGTTGTACACTCCGTTGACCATAGAAAGAAGGTGGTTATTAGGCAGAAGGGTAGGATGAACCCTGGCCTGAATCTGTTTGTTCTCTTCTTTGGCTATTGCCAGTAGTTTTATTGTATAGCCCAGCTCTCTTGCAAATTCTATGTCAAGAGGGGTAATCCTGGAAATCCCTTCAACATAGATATCGCTTAGCTTCACGTTAATCCCATAAGCCAGGGATAAAAGTATGGCTAACTTATGTGCTGTATCCAGACCTTCAATATCCAGGGTGGGGTCTGATTCGGCATAACCCTTGTTTTGGGCATCCTTCAATACATCTGTAAATTCTTTGCCTTTACTGGTCATTTCTGAAAGGATATAGTTGGATGTGCCGTTCAAAATCCCAAAAATAACCCTAATGTTGTTGGCAGCCAACCCCTCTTTGACAGAGCGGATGATAGGGATGCCACCACCCACACTTGCCTCAAAGCCGATGTCCACCTTTTCTTTGTAAGCCTCTCTGAATATCTCCGCACCATGAACTGCCAGCAGGGCCTTGTTTGCAGTGACTATATGCTTTTTCTTCTTGATGGCCTTTAAAATGATTTCCCTGGCTGTACCATATCCGCCAATAAGCTCAATTAGGATGGATATTTCCGGGTCGTCGATCAGTTCCTGAACATTGGTGGTTAAAAGCTCTCTATCGACCTTTACCCCTCGGTCTGTTGTAATGTCAGTATCTGCGATCCTCTTCAGAATAATGGAAGCTCCGAGGCGGTCTTCAATAACCTCCTTATTTTGCTGAAGGATTTTTACTACACCGGTACCTACAGTCCCAAACCCTACCAATCCAATTCCTATTTTCTTCACAGTGCCCCTCGTTTTGCATAATATCATTTGCGTACTAATCTACTAAATATTTCGATCTGATGCAAGGAATTTAATTACCAAACCTGGCATTTCACTTGCTATAAAAACCGGACATTTTGAAATACTATTGACACAGTTATTTGTTTATTTATTGACACACAAGAAGTTTTTCCCTATACTTGCCTGTCAGAAAGCAAGTTCTATCAAATGATAGAACTATTGGGAGGCAGATAGTATGGCATCTGTTATTAAGTACTATGAGGGAATCGACTCGGTTGCCGTAATCGGTAACTATTTACCCCGCCTATGCGGTATTGCAACATTCACTACTGATCTTGTCGAAGCATTATCAACAGAAGCGCCCGGTATAAACTGCTGGGCGGTTGCCATGAATGACACAGC
>PFIF01000057.1 GCA_002782605.1 Deltaproteobacteria bacterium CG_4_8_14_3_um_filter_43_13
TTAACATCTTATTCCTTTTCCTTTATCCTTTCTGGAGGATACCTTATTTTACGATTTTTTCAAATGTGACAATGTCAAGCTAACAAAAAGATAAAATCTTATCAATCATTTTTTTGTCTTTCCCTTTTTTTCTAACCCACACACTTCCCCTTTTTCAGGGCTAAGGTTATTGGATTACTGTGTTTTTTTCTGCTTAACAGAAAATTTTTTCCCTTAGACAAAAACTTTATTATCCGGCTCCCCTTTTTAGGTTGCCCGTGGATCGCATTTATGGTATAAAAAATAAGTAACTATTCAGGGGTCAGGGGTCAGCCAAAGAATGAATATAGATACTGAGCTTATGCAGGAAGCTCTGGCGGAAGCCAGAGAGGCAGAGAAAAAGGGTGAGGTCCCTGTTGGAGCTGTAATCATTTCCTCAAATGGAGAGTTATTGGCCAAGGCTCACAATGAATCCATTTCCCGAAATGATCCTGCTGCCCATGCTGAGATCCTGGCTCTGAGAAAGGCAGGCAAAAAACTGGGTAACTATCGTATATTAAACAGTACGTTTTACGTGACTATAGAACCCTGTATTATGTGTATAGGAGCGCTTATTAATGCCAGAATCCATCATCTGGTTTATGGCACCAGAGATCCAAAGGCAGGGGCAGTAGATTCGTTATATAATATTCCAAAAGACCCCAGGCTTAACCATAAAATGAAGGTCACTTCAGGAGTCTTGGAAAGAGAGTGTCAGGATATTATTCAGTCGTTCTTCCGACGACTGAGAGACAATCAATAATGATGGCAAAGTAAAAAGTAATGAGTAATTAAAAAGATTCCTGACTGAAAACTGTTCACTGAAAACTGACCACTGTAGTTATGGGAGAGATGGCCGAGTCTGGTCGAAGGCGATTGATTCGAAATCAATTGTCCTGAGAAATCGGGACCGGGGGTTCAAATCCCTCTCTCTCCGCCACAAAAACCAGTTACCACCCCCTCCCAAACCCTCCCCCTTCAAGGGGGAAGGGTTTGGGAGGGGGTGGTAAGTGATGAGTAATTAAAAAGATTTTTGACTTAAAACTGTTCACTGATAACTGATCACTGTAATAATGGGAGAGATGTCCGAGCGGCTGAAGGAGCACGACTGGAAATCGTGTGTACGCCCAAAAGGTGTACCGAGGGTTCAAATCCCTCTCTCTCCGCCATAAAAACCAGTTACCACCCCCACCCTCCCCTCCCCCTTCAAGGGGGAAGGGTTTGGGAGGGGGTGAAAAGTGATGAGTGATTAATACTTAAAATTAGATAGAGATAACTAATCTGTTAGTTTGTCCTGAAAGATGAAGAAGGGATTTTTAAAGGCTGAATAAATTACAGATTGATAGCTGGATCCTACGCAACTAAGGGTTACAAACCCCGTCAGGTCCGGAAGGAAGCAGCGGTAGTAATATCTTAGTGTGCCGTAGGGTAATCCAGCTATCATAGTTCTTTAGAAGTAAAAAGGTTTTTCTATGTCCTATTTGGTCCTGGCTCGGAAATGGCGACCTCAGTTATTTGAAGATGTGGTAGGACAAAAACACGTCACAAAAACCCTCCAAAATGCAATTGCTGGTAATAGAGTCCCCCATGCCCTTTTGTTTACCGGCACAAAAGGGGTGGGAAAAACATCCGTTGCCCGAATTCTGGCAAAGGCATTAAATTGCCAGGATGGTCCAACTCCTGGACCGTGTAACCAGTGTCAGTTTTGCAGGGATATATCCGCCGGGGTATCCATAGACGTTCTGGAGATTGATGGAGCATCAAATACCGGCGTAGACGATGTCAGAAAACTCAGGGAAAACGTCAGATACCTTCCCTCAAAAGGCAGCCATAAGGTCTACATTATTGATGAAGTTCATATGCTCTCCAACAGCGCATTCAATGCATTACTGAAAACCCTGGAAGAACCACCTGAACATGTAGTATTTATATTTGCTACTACAGAACCCCATAAAATACCCCCAACTATACTATCCAGATGTCAACGATATGATTTTAAGCGGATCCCCGCCAGAGATATTCTTGCTCATCTGAAACTCATTGTATCAGACGAGAAGGTACAGATCAGTGATAAGGGTTTGGCTTTAATTGCCAGGGAAGCAGAAGGCAGTATGAGGGATGCCCAGGGTATCCTGGATCAGGCTATATCATTTGCTGGAAAGGATATTAGCTATGATGAAATTGTGGAGATTCTGGGAATCATAGATCGGAAACTGTTCTATGAGACTTCCCTTTCAATAATAGAAAAGAAGCCTCAGAGATGCCTCGATATTATTGAGGATGTTTATAACTATGGTTATGATATTAAGGAGTTTTATAAAGGGCTTCTGGAACAGTTTAGAAATCTGGTAGTAGTCAAGGTTACTGAGAACCCTTCCAGGTTAATAGACATACCGGATAGCGAGATTGAAGATCTTGCCACACAAGGGGCATTAGTAGGCATCAACGAGATTCAGCAGCTATTTAGCATCCTTGCCAACAGTGAAGAAGAGATTATAAGGTCTAGTAACCCGAAATTGATCATGGAGATGACCCTTGTCAGAATGGCTCATACAGGACCATTGCTCTCTATTGATGATATATTGTGTAAGATTGATAACTTAGAGAGAAAACTATCGAATCTTAATAATGAGGGCAATACTGCTGCCTATATGCCCCGGGAAAAACCGCAGTTTTCAGACCCATCCTCACAAACATCGGCTATCTCTGAAATTGAGTACCAGGAGGACACTGATGATACCCAACCTTCCGAGGCAGAATCTGGAATTAAGGGAGGGGATACCAAGGAGACGTGGCTTAATCTGATTGGTTTTGTTAGGAAGAAAAGGCCTCTTTTGGCTGCCATCCTTGAACTTGGCCAATTGATAAACATGGACTATGGTAAGATTGATATAGGACTTGAAAAAAATTCTGTATTCATGGACAGCATAAATGAACCCCAGAACAAAAAGGACCTAGCAGATATTTTCAGAGAATTCTTCCAGAGGGAGATGGCGCTAAACATATCAGTCATAGTTCCTGACTCAGACTCAGCATCCATTGTGAAAAAAAACAGTAAAGGATCTGACGAGGTTAGAAAACTGAGAGATGAGGTATTGAACAATCCAATTGTCCATGATGCCATTAACATCTTCGGAGGCAAGGTTATAGAAATAAAGACAAAGCAAGTATAATAGTCAACTACTATCGGCTAAAGCCGATAGTTTGAGGGTTCAAGGATTCAAGGGGTCAAGTGATCAAGGGAGAATTTTTGCGAGGGTTTTTCTCTCATTCCCCGAATGAGACAATAATGGAGGTAGCGGATGTCAAAAGGTTTTGGAAATATTATGAAACAGGCTAAGATGATGCAGGAAAGGCTTGGAAAGATCCAGGAGGAACTGGCCATTAAGACCGTAGAGGCTTCGGCTGGTGGAGGTATGATTACAGTTGTGGTCAACGGGAAACAGGAGCTGGTTTCCATAAAGATAGACCCTGAGGTTGTCGACCCCAATGATGTGGAGATGCTGCAGGACCTTATAGTAGCCGCAGTAAGTGAGGGAATAAAGAGGTCGCAGGAGATGATGGCGGAAGAGATGAGCAAGGTCACTGGCGGGATAAAGATTCCCGGATTAACATGATTTAATCCGGCGTGGATTTAAAAAGGGGACAAGATGTCGTTTTCCTACTTTGGTGATTCCATTGATAGGTTGATAGATAGATTGAGAAAACTTCCGGGCATAGGTGAAAAGACAGCCACTCGCCTTGCCTTTTATATGCTTAACTCATCCAGAAAGGAAGCAGAGGAACTGGCAAAAAGTATAATCGATGTCAAGGAAAAGGTTTCCTGTTGTTCTGTTTGTTTTAATTTTTCCGATAGTGATCCATGCAAAATATGTGGGAATGAAAGAAGGGATGATAAGACAATCTGCGTTGTAGAGGACCCGGCAGACTTTCTGGCAATAGAGAAGACAGGGAAATACAAAGGCAGATACCATGTATTGCAGGGGGTACTCTCACCTTTAGATGGGATCAGTCCCCAGGAGATTAGAGTAAAGGAGTTGTTAGAAAGACTGCGCGGTGGAAAGGTGAAAGAGGTTATTATCGCCACCAATCCCTCTGTGGAGGGAGAGGCTACCGCTATTTATCTGGCTAAGCTTATTAAGCCCATGGGGATAGAGGTGACAAGGATTGCCTATGGGATCCCTGTGGGGGGGGATATTGAATATACCGATGTGGATACCTTAAGTAGAGCCATGGAAGGAAGAAGAGAGCTGTAAACAAACAATTTAAGAGAAAGGAAGACGAAAAGTGAATAAGACAAAAAAAACCATTGAAGGGAATGAAGCAGCAGCCCATGTAGCCTATGCCATGAGTGAGGTGGCAGCAATCTACCCAATTACCCCTTCAA
>PFIF01000089.1 GCA_002782605.1 Deltaproteobacteria bacterium CG_4_8_14_3_um_filter_43_13
GAGGGAATCATGCTTGAGGCGATAATTGCTATAGCAATAATGTTAATAAAGATAACTGTTGTCTTTTCTGTTCTCATGTTAATGGTAGCCTATGTCACGTTGATGGAAAGAAAGGTTCTGGGACACATGCAGGTCAGGTACGGGCCAAATAGGGTAGGTTGGTTTGGGTTGTTGCAGCCTATTGCCGACGGATTGAAGCTCTTCTTTAAGGAGGAGATAACCGTTAGCCAGGCCAACAAGGGGATTTACCACCTTGCTCCGGTTATATATATGACCTGTGCACTGGTTGTCTATGCTGTCATTCCATTTGGAAATGATTTAAAAGTCTTGGGGAGGGTAATCCCACTGCATATTGCAGATGTAAATATCGGGATCCTCTATATCTTTGCCCTCTCTTCCCTGGGTGTGTATGGGGTAGTTTTGGCTGGTTGGTCTTCAAACAATAAGTATTCTCTGTTAGGAGCCATGAGAGCTTCTGCTCAGATGATCAGTTATGAGTTGCCACTGGGTCTTTCTGTTATAGGTGTTTTAATGCTGACCGGGTCCCTCAGTATGGTTGAGATAGTAAAAGCTCAAGAGAACGTATGGTTTATCGTGTTACAACCCTTGGGGTTTCTTCTGTTTCTAACCTGTGCTTTTGCAGAGACTGGAAGGACGCCGTTTGATCTCATTGAATGTGAAAATGAGCTTGTTGCCGGTTATCAAACAGAGTACAGCTCCATGAAGTTTGCCATGTTCTATTTGGCGGAGTATACCCATATTGTTGCCGTAAGCGCCATTGCAGTGACCCTTTTCTTAGGGGGATGGAGAGGCCCCTTCTTGCCTCCTACACTTTGGTTTTTAATTAAGGTGCTTGCCCTTGTGTTCTTTTTTATATGGGTTAGGGCTACCTATCCCAGGTTCAGATACGACCAGCTCATGAAATTTGGATGGAAGGTACTGCTTCCGCTGGCTTTAGTCAATATTGTTGTAACCTCTTTTGTTATGATAATTATTTAAGCAAAATGGTAACTACTAAGGTAGGCGCAAAGGCACAGAGCGCCAAAGGCACAAAGTTAGGAAAAAACAACGAAACGACCCTGCTCCGCTCTGCTTTGTGCCTATGTGCCTTTGCCACTTTGTGCCTGAGTAGTTACAGCAAAATGTTAGGTAAGAGGCAAAGGGTAAAAGTATACCAGAGGGTAAAAAATAGGAGAATTCAATGATTGTACCGCTCATCAAAGGATTGAGTTTAACGTTCAGGAGGTTTTTTTCAAAACCAATAACCATACTCTATCCCGAAGAAAAATGGGAGTGCTATCCTCGATATAGAGGGCTTCATCAATTGCAGCGTAAAGAGGATGGTAGCGCAAAATGTGTTGCATGCCAACTGTGTGCTACGGTCTGCCCTTCTGGGTGTATTAGGGTTGATGGTGCCGAGGGTCCAAACCACGAGAGGTATGTGGAGAGTTATGAGATTGATTTGACCCGGTGTATCTTTTGCGGGTTTTGTGTAGAGGCCTGCCCGATAGGGGCAATAACTATGACTTGCGAGTATGAATTGGCCAGTTATTCGCGTCAGGCTGTTCAGTATGATAAGGAAATGCTTTTGAGCAAGTAGCACAAAAAAGGAGTCGTGTATTATGACAGTAACAGGCTTTTTCTTCTTTTCCATAGCGGCGGTAGTATTAATTTCGGCGATTCTGGTTGTCGTTTTGCGAAATCCTGTTCATAGTGCCCTGTCTTTGGTTTTGACCTTTTTCAGCCTTGCCGGTCTCTATATCCTTTTGAATGCACAATTTATTGCTGCTATCCAGGTCATAGTGTATGCAGGGGCAATAATGGTGCTCTTTTTGTTTGTGATAATGCTGCTTAATTTAGACAAGGAAAAGAGAGTGGGAGAAAAACACCCTTTGCAAAAGGCCTTTGGCATTGCTATTGCGGTCTTCTTATTGGTTGCCCTGGGTTCAATCGTAGCCGCAGGGGTTCTTTATGGAAACAAGGGGATACATACCGATGCCAAGGTAAGCGCCATAGGAAACACAAAGGCTATAGCCAGTTTGCTCTTTACGGACTGGGTTTTGCCTTTTGAGATAGCCTCTATCCTGTTATTAGCAGCTATTGTAGGAGCTATTGTTTTGTCAAAGAAGGAGTTGTAATGATGATACCATTGTCGTACTATCTTATCCTTTCTGCGGTCCTTTTTACGGTAGGAGTTATAGGTGTATTGGTCAGGAGAAATGCAATCGTTATATTTATGTCAATAGAGCTCATGTTGAATGCCGTTAACCTTTCATTTGTGGCCATCTCAAGGCACCTTGATTCTCTGGACGGACAGATATTCGTCTTCTTTGTTATGACCGTTGCTGCAGCAGAAGTCGCCGTAGGTCTGGCGATTATAATAAACCTGTTCAGGAACAAGGAAACAGTGAACGTTGATGAGATAAACATTATGAAATGGTAATTACTTAGAAGCCAGGAGTCAGAATTCAGTAGCCAGAATAAAAAGGCATGCCTCGAGGAGGCACGACGAGAGGAAACCCGCTGAGTCTTTTCGAGGCTTGATTATTTAGGTATACAATGCTTCTATTCTGGATTCTGGCTCCTGACCCCTGAGTAGTTACATTGGAGGAAAGATATGTTGGATTATGTATGGTTGGTTCCCCTGTTTCCTATAATTGGAGCCATTATCAACGGAATTTTTGGTACTAAACTGAGCAAGAAGACCGTAGGTGTGGTAGCCTGTGGAGTTATAGGATTGTCATTCCTTGTATCGGTTTTGGTGTTTTTCAGCCTGTTACAGCTTCCTCCAGAGAGCAGGTCCTTTGAGAAGATTATCTATACATGGATAACTGCCGGAGACCTTAAGACCACTGTTGGTTTTCTGGTGGATCCTCTTTCGATGATAATGATGCTTACGGTTTCGGGGGTCTCTTTTCTGATTCATATTTACTCTGTAGGGTACATGCACGACGATGAAGGATACAAACGTTATTTTACTTACCTGAATCTCTTTGTGTTCTCTATGCTGGTGTTGGTTTGCGCCAATAACTTTCTGATGATGTTTGTAGGTTGGGAAGGTGTTGGGTTGTGTTCGTACCTTCTCATAGGGTTCTGGTATCAGAGGAAAGAGCCCGCGGATGCAGGTAAGAAGGCATTTGTGGTTAACAGGATAGGGGATTATGGTTTCCTTTTGGCCATGATGTTAATCTTTGTCACATTTGGGACTTTAAACTTCAAAGAGGTATTTAATGTTGCCCACCATAACTTTCAGGTTGGCAGCCTGACAATAACGGCAATAACCCTTCTGCTTTTTGTTGGGGCTACAGGGAAGTCAGCCCAGATACCACTTTACACCTGGTTACCCGATGCCATGGAAGGCCCTACCCCTGTGAGCGCTTTGATCCATGCCGCTACAATGGTTACTGCAGGAGTATATATGGTAGTCCGCTGTAATGTTTTATTCACTCTCGCCCCTATTTCCCTCACGGTTGTGGCCATTATTGGGGTTGTAACAGCCGTATTTACAGCATCCATAGCCCTGGCTGCGAACGATATAAAGAGGGTTTTGGCCTATTCTACCATCAGTCAATTGGGATACATGTTTCTGGCGTGTGGCGTGGGGGCATTCAGTGCCGGCATCTTCCATCTCATGACCCATGCATTCTTCAAGGCGTTACTCTTCCTGGGTGCCGGAAGTGTTATGCATGCCATGGCAGGGGAACTTGACATGAGAAAGATGGGGGCATTAAAATCCCATATGCCCAAAACATACTGGACATTTTTGATAGCTACCCTGGCCATAGCTGGGATATTCCCGTTTGCCGGGTTTTTCAGCAAGGATGAGATACTATGGAATGCCTTTCAGAAGAATACGGTTCTATGGGCATTGGGTGCCGGTGCAGCGTTAATGACGGCTTTTTATATGTTCAGGGCTGTGTTTATGACCTTCCATGGAGAGTCCAGGGTAGATGAAGAGGTGGCAAAACACCTTCACGAGTCTCCATCTATTATGACCAATCCCCTTGTTATCCTGGCTATCCTATCCGCCATCGGTGGTTTTGTGGGTATCCCCATAATAAAGGGGGCAAATATCTTCCATGATTTTTTAGCACCGGTTACAGGAGAACATCTGGCAGGTTCAGCAAAGGTTACACTGACCAATCTGGCTTATGCCTCAAGCACTGCTGCCTCTTCCGGGGAAGCAGTCCACCATTCTGTCGGTCTTGAGGTGTTGATGATGATAGTTTCTCTGGCGATAGCACTGGGTGGGTTATGCCTGGCATATTACATGTATATAAAAAACCCATCTCTTCCTAAGAGATTAGCGGAGAAATTTAAACTCCTTTATCAGCTCATCTGTAACAAATATTTTGTTGATGAAATCTATGATTTTCTGTTCGTTAACCCTATCAAGAGGGGTTCCGAAATCCTCTG
>PFIF01000049.1 GCA_002782605.1 Deltaproteobacteria bacterium CG_4_8_14_3_um_filter_43_13
GCCGAGTATGCTCAATAATGGCAGCAAAAGGCAACGATGATAGGATCGAACTCTTCCATTATAAAACCCCTTCCAATAATGCGTTACATTTTGCCAGTATCTGTTCATCCCTGAAGTGTTGGAGATCTATAGCCTTTGCCGGACACTCAGAAGCACAACTACCACACCCCTGACATTTTGCCATATTAATCTCTGCAAAACCCTCCTCGTTTATGACAGGGACATCATAAGGGCATACCCTGACACACGTGAGGCATGCGGCGCATAAATCGCTGTTTACTGTAGCAACTACACCACCCACATGAATCCTTTCCTGGGAAAGGATGGTGCTGGCCCTTGCAGAGGCGGCATATGCCTGAGATATGCACTCACTGATGAGTTTGGGTGAATGTGCCAGACCGCACACATACATTCCATCGGTTCCGAAATCTACAGGTCTCAGTTTCATATGCGCCTCAAGAAAAAAGCCTTCCTGTGTTCGAGGAACCTTTAGTAATGTGGCCAATTCATCGTTCTCTTTTGGTATGATGGCGCTGCTCAAAACTATTAAGTCAGGTGACAATGACAGGTCTTCTCCCAGGGCAGGGTCTTTTATATCTACTTTCAGAGTCCCATCTTCAACTGTTACCCCTGGTTTTGAATTGATATCATACCTTATGAATTTTACCCCTTTCTTTCTTGCAAGGGTATAATACTCCTCCATCAAACCATAAGATCTTATATCCCTGTAAAGGATATAGATATTCATATCAGGGTTCAGTTCCTTCAGCTTCAGGCTATTTTTGATAGCCTGAGAACAGCACACCCTGCTGCAGTATGGTCTTTCTTCTGTTCTCGAACCCACACATTGGATCATCACTATGGAATCGACGTTTGAAAGCTCAGGGACACCATTTGCTATTCTTTTCTCCAGTTCCAGCTGGGTCATAACCCGTTCATGCTCTCCGTACATGTATTCTCCAACTGGTTTGTACTCTTCTCCCCCCGTAGCTACGATAACAATACCATGTTCCAGTTTTCTGTAGAACATACCTGGTCCAACCATTAAGCCTGTCTCAAAGTTTCCTTTATATCCGCTAAAGTCAACCACCATAGTATTCTTGAATATATGAACGGAGGGATTTGCTTCAACCCTTTCTATAATCTCTCTGAGATGGGATTGAACATCGTCGCCCTCCAGGGTGAAATAGACATCATGTAGCACCCCCCCTAGTTTTGCCTCCTTTTCTACCAGATAAACCTCATACCCCTGGTCTGCCAGGCTCAGAGCAGCCGTCATTCCTGAAAGTCCACCACCAATCACCAGAGCTTTATCTTTGATTTCCAGGGATAGCTCATCTAAAGGTTGTATCAGTCTTGCATTTGCCACAGCCATCCTTACTAGGGCTTTTGCCTTTTTGGTGGCATCTTCTTTTTGTCTCATATGTACCCAGCTGCACTGATCTCTGATATTCGCCATCTCAAAGAGGTACTTGTTCAATCCTGTCTCCCGTAATGTCTCCTGAAACAAAGGTTCGTGGGTCCTTGGAGAACATGATGCTACGACTACCCTATTAAGATTGTGCTCAGAAATGGCCTTCTTCATAAGTTCCTGGAAATCTTGAGAACAGACATAGAGTCCCTCTTCAGCATAGACCACATCCCTCAAAGACCCTGCATATTCCTTTACCCGGGGTACATCTATCACCCCTCCTATATTGATACCGCAATGGCAGACGAATACACCAATCCTTGGGGATATGTCTTTTACTTCTGTCTCAGGGGGATACTCTTTTCCTTTCACCATGCTTCCACGGCTTTCCGAAAGAAGACCCGATGCACAGGCTACACTGCCGCTTGCCTGGGCCACTGTTTCCGGAATGTCTTTGGGCCCCTGAAATACGCCACTTACAAAAATCCCCGGTCTGGATGTAGATAGAGGCGAGAATTGTGAGGTTTCACAAAAACCGTATTGATTCAGGTGGATCCCCAATCTTTTCCCCAGCGCCCTGGCATCTTCCGATGGCGTAAGCCCACCTGAAAGAACCATCATATCAAATTCCTCTTCTACGGGCTTGCCTTCCTCATTTATATAAGTCACTCTCAAGTTCCTGGTTCGGGGCATCTCTACAATTTTGGATACCATGCACCGTATGAATCTAACTCCATATTCCTCCTCGGCCCTTTTGTAATAATCATCAAACCCCTTTCCATGAGCCCTTATGTCCATGAAGAATATGGTCGGCTCCACCTCACCTGAGTGCTCTTTCGCTACAACTGCTTCCTTTATGGCATACATGCAACACACACTTGAGCAGTATCCCTTCCCAGCCTGTAAGTCTCTGGAACCAACACACTGTATAAAGCCTATCTTTTTTGGTTCTTTTTTGTCTCCCGGTCTTTCAAGGTGCCCCATGGACGGTCCAGAGGCGCTGAGTATCCTTTCGAACTGCTTGCTCGTTACAACATTATCGTACACCCCGTAACCATATTCTCCTTTCAATTGTGGATCAAAGAGTTCAAATCCGGGTGCCAGTATTATGGAGCCTACTTTGAGAGTATATCTTTTCTCTGTATCCTCGAAGTTTACCGCCTCATTTTTGCAGAGCTTCTCACATATTCTGCATTTCCCTTTAATAAAGTAACGGCAATGGTCTTTGTCTATTTGATACACCAGGGGTATAGCCTGAGGGTATTGAATATATAATGGCCTTTCTCTCTCCCAACCCCTCATTGAACCTGTCCTTAACCTTTACAGGACACTTCTCTGCGCAGACTCCGCATCCTACACACTTGTCTTCGTCCACAAACCTGGGGCTTTGGATCAGAGATACCTCCAGGTTGCCTGCATCTCCCTCCACTTCCTCTACCTGAGTATTGGTAAGTATCTCTATGTTGAAATGTCTTCCACATTCCACCAGCTTTGGGGATAAGATACACATGGAGCAATCGTTGGTTGGAAATGTCTTATCCAGTTGTGGCATGACCCCGCCGATGGAAGGGGATTTTTCCACCAGGTATACATAGTAACCGGAATTTGCCAGGTCAAGGGATGCCTGTATCCCTGCAATTCCGCCCCCAACAACCATTACTGCCCCTATCATTTTGTTGGCTGCTGAATTCTCTATGTCCTCTTTATTCATTACGTTCACCGTTGTCCGTTCACTGTTCACTGTCCACTGTTCACTGTCCACTGTTCACTGTCCACTGTCCACTGTCCACTGTCCACTGTTCACTGTTCACTGTCCACTGTCCACTGTCCACTGTTATATTAACCCCTTTGAGTTCAAAAGAGGCATGGGATCAACAAAATGCCTTTTCCACCATCTTCCCGATTTCTTCCCATCTATGGCAAGTCCTATCAGCTCGGTAATATAGAATATAGGCAGGTTGTATTCCTTTCCTTCATCTCTGCTGGTCTCATCCTGCCTGGTATCCAGATTTGCCTGACACATGGGACACGCCGTAACCAGACAATCTGCTTCTGCTTCCATAGCCATCTCTATTATCCTTCTTGTCAGCCTTTTCACTATATCTGTATGTGTGATGGCAAGACTTCCTCCACAACACTCCGTTTTGTACGGCCAGGAAACGGTTTCTCCATCCAAAATACTTACCAGATCATCCATGGTTTGTGGATTTTCATAGTCCTTTACCTCTGTTAACTTTGGTGGGCGAGTCAAAAGGCAACCATAATAACAGGCTATTTTCAAGCCTTCAAGAGGCGTTTTAACCTGTTCTCTAATCCTGTTAAAATTATCCTCTTCCCTTAATAACTCAGGAAGATTTCTGATCTTTACAGTCGGTTTAAGGGAAGGATTTTCTTTTCCTGCCGTCATCATCCTGCTGTAACAGGCAGCACATGGAACAAGAAGATCCAGACCGGTATTGGCAGCTATTTTGAGGTTCCTCTCAGGGAGGGCATTGGACAAGAATTCATCAGTAGAGTGGGCAGATGACGCACCGCAACAATTCCAGTCCTCTAATTCAATCAGCTCAATGCCGAGTTGATAACACACGGCACGGGTAGACTCATCGTACTCTTTCGCTGTTCCGTGGAGTGAACAACCTGGGTAATAAGAGAGCTTCATCCGATCACCCCCTTCTTTACCTGTGAAAAGATATCCTTGATTTCCTTCTTTCCTTTAATCTTAGAGGACAATAGTTTGAGTTTCCCCTTTAGAAACATCATAATCCCCAATTTTATGTCCTTTTTGAATTCCCGGTTTTTCAATTTGTACTTAGCTATCATTCCCAGTTCGTATATCCTGCCTCTCCTGCGAATAGAAGAAAGGAATGCGGAATGGAAAAAGGGGACACGGCTGTCGCCCAGGGGTTCACCGGAATTGGTTGCCATCTGTCTTAACACATCCATGATCTTTGCCAGATCCACGTCATTGGGACATCTGGCAGTGCAGGTTTCACAGGAGGCGCATAACCATATTGTCTTGGAGTTGAGAAGCCTCTCTTTCATCCCAAACTGTATCATTCTTATGACCTGATGGGGAAGAATATCCATATCAGGGCTTACGGGACACCCGGCTGAGCATTTCTTACACTGATAGCATGCCAGTACGTCTGTCTTGCCTATCCTGGCAACTAGAGCGTCGAGGGAATGGTTTGTTAAATGTCTTTTCATTCTGACTCCTGGATTTTCTGGGCTTAATACAATCCTGCCTTTTCTATAATTGAAGGAACCTTGTCTTCCCAACCGAATGGGATCAGGTGAACCCCCTGACAGAGGGGTTTCAATCCATTGATCAACTCAGAGGCAATCTCAACACTTGTCTTTGGTTTATCTGCTGATTTCATCAGTCTTTCAATTAAGACCTCCGGGACAAAGACATCTTCGACATGTTTATTCATAAATCTGGCCATTCCAACTGATTTGAGAATCATTATACCTGGAATGATCGGTACCTTGAGATATTCAATCTTTCTGATAAAATTTTCAAAAATATTCAATTCGAATACAGATGTTGTAAGGAAAAAGTCTACCCCTGCCCTTATCTCTTCTTCCATTTTTTTGATTTCCAGGTCTAATGCTCCCCTCTGGGCACTGGAATTGACCGTGGAGCCAACACAGAATTTTGGGGTTCCATGCAGGTCGCTCTTTGCCATATCATAGCCCTTTTGTAAGTCCCTGATGGCAGAGATCAGTTTAAGAGGGGTTAAATCAAAGACAGGCTTTGCATCGGGGTGGTCCCCCAAAGAAGGCTCTTCTCCCCGGCTGACCACGATGTTCTCAATACCAAGGACAGAGATGTTGAGTAAGTCAGATTGCAAGGCAAGCCGATTCCTGTCACGACATGTCATATTGCAGATCGTGGTAAATCCCTTTTCTTTTAACAGGTAAGAAGCAGATAGTGAACCTAACCTCATTACCGCGCTTTGAAGGTCAGGGACGTTAACTGCATCGATCCTTCCCCTCATCTTCTCAGCATAATCATAAAATTCAGTCAAATCAGTGCCTTTTGGCGGCTGTAACTCTGATATTACCAAGAATTTTTTAGAATCCAAGAGTTCTTGAAAATGCATTATTCCTCCTTGTTTACCTTTCTAAGGCATTATGCACTGCTAATTTCAACTCTTTCTGAACCAAATGATTTTACGCGGCAGTAGAACACCTTTTGCCTGCGAATCTGAGCCTTTAATTCAGGCATGTTTTGGGATGAAGTCTATGGGCTTTCTTATGTTTAGTTCGATGGCCTTTTCACTGAATGATTATTCATTTTATTGATTAACATACAGGTAGTATTTTGTCAAGGTTTTTAGTTCGCTGAATTTTCATGCTTCGCGGGCAATTCAATTACAAAACAGGTTCCTTTCCCAACCTTACTCCTTACATCTATTTTCCCCTTGTGCTGTTCTATAACCCCGTAAGACAAACTAAGTCCGAGTCCGGTTCCCTTCCCGACCTCTTTTGTAGTAAAGAAAGGATCAAATATCCTGGAGATATATTCGGGAGGTATCCCTCTCCCGGTATCTGAAAATTCAATTAAAACCGAATTGTTTTCGGGCTGCAGAGCGGTTGTTACGGTTAACGTCCCCCTGCCTTCCATAGCCTCGGCAGCATTGACCATTATGTTCATAAAAACCTGCTTTAATTGGCTGGAATTTCCCTCTATCAGAGGAAGTGTCAAGTCTAGTTTTTTTATTATTTCGATATTAAGAAAGGCTGCCTGGTTTTCCAGGAAGAAGAGACCTTCGTTGATTGACCGGTTAATGTCAATGGGTTCCATCTTTGGTCCGGTTTGACGGGCAAACTCCAGAAGGCTCTTTACTATCTCTTTGCATCGAGTGGCCTCATCGGCTATCCTTTTTAAGTCTTCCCTCTTCGGGTCACTATCTTCCATCTCTTCTATAAGGAGGTTGGAATATATCAGAATCCCACCCAGAGGATTGTTTATTTCATGGGCAACACCGGCAGCCAGTTTCCCCAGGGAAGACATCTTCTCCGACTGAAGGAGCTGTAATTGGGCATCCTGCAGCTCCCTCTCCATCTTCAATTTTTCTCTCAGGTCGGTGAATATGCCCACAGTCGCTATTTCCTTCCCATCCTCATAGACTATGGCTGCTGAAATGTTTATGGGGATATGTTCTCCATCTTTGTCAACCAGAGTGCTCTGAGTTGTCTCTAACCTTCCCACACCTCCGAATTCCTGGCTTCTTAACTTTCTCATGATATCTTTGGCAACACCGGGGGGATATAGGCCTGTTATGTGCAGCTTTCCAATCACCTCTCCCGCCTTATATCCCAGCAGTTTCTCAGTTCCTTTATTAAAGATTATTATATTCCCCTTTATATCAGCGGCAATTATCCCGTCTACCGAGCTATCGATAAGGTTTCTAAAAAAATCATTGGCTTTTCTCAGTTCATGCTCTATGTTTTTTCTCTCCGTAATATCGGTGTTTATCCCTTCATACCCGGCTATCTCTCCGTCCCCATTTCTTTTTATATTGCCCGTAAGCAAGATAGTAACCCTCTTCCCATCTTTTCTCTTTAACTCAACCTCGTACTCCTTGACAAAACCATCCCTCTCTACCAAATCCTGGAAAATCCTTCTATCCTCCGGGTTTACATACACATCCCTTGCAATATCAAGAGACAGAAACTCCTCTTTGTCTTTGTAGCCTAGCATATCCAGCATCGCCTGATTGCAGTCGATAAACTTACCTTCCCTGCTGCTTATGAACAAACCCTGTTGAACCCTTTCGAACAAGAGACTGTATTTCTCTTCGGTCATCTTTAATCTCTCTTCAGACATCTTCCGTTGAGAAATATCTCGAAGATAGGCGTATATCTTCCCGGTTCCATTGCTATCCCCAGTAGTTGTAATACAAATTTCTGTTTCTTTCCTATTGCCCTGGGCTGTTAGAATCTCCAGTTCAGAGCATGAACGTATGTTCTCTCCCATCCTATGTTCCGCTAACATATCCTTGATGACCTTTTTATTCTCAGCGCTGAATATATCCATGAAGTTCATTCCCAGGAGATCTTCGACCTGATAGCCAGTCAGCTCTGAGGCGCTCTTATTTGTAAACCTGATATTATAATCTCCATCCAGGATTACTATACCGGCATTACTCATATCTATTACTGTGCGGAGTTCACCTTCCATTATCTGCTGCCTACTCCCTCCCTGTCTTCAATATTTCCATCACCGTTTTCACGTCCTTTGCGGAACCGATATACAGGGGGACTCTCTGATGTATTTCTCCTGGTTCAATCTCCAATATGTCTCTTTCTCCATCTGTGGCCATACCACCTGCCTGTTTTACCAACATAGCCAGTGGTGCACACTCACACGTCAATCTCAGTTTGCCATGAGGCTTCTTGGGGTCCTTTCTGTCAGGGGGATACATGAAAATACCGCCGTAAAGCAAGGTACGATGAAAATCCGCAACAAGGGAGCCGATATACCGCAAGGAGTAGGGCAATCCTTTTTCCGGATCGGCCTTTGTGAAGTGATCTACAACCGCCTTGACATTTTCGTCCCAATAGTTGGTATAACCCATGTTTACACTAAATATGCTCCCCTTTTCAGGTATCCTGATGTTTTCGTGGGAAAGCAAGAACTCCCCCACGGCAGGGTATAGGGTAAACCCATGGAGGCCATCTCCTGTTGTATATACCATCATAGTACTCGTACCATAGAGAAAATAACCTGCCGCCACCTGTCTGTATCCAGGTTGAAGTACATCCACGCTTGCAACCTGCCCACCAGGGGTAACCTTCTTGTAAATGGAAAATATGGTACCTATGTTTACATTTGCATCAATATTTGATGAACCGTCCAATGGATCGAAGATCAAGACGTAATTGCCCTTTTGATACTTGGTTGGTATCTCAATAATGTCGGCACTCTCCTCTGACACCATGGCACACAACTGGCCCAGGTGAGACATGCGTCTGATAATCGAGGTATTGGCAAATTCATCCAGTTTTTTTACCGCCTCCCCCTGAACATTTATGTCACCGGTAAATCCTAAAATATCCGTCAAACCCGACTTTCTCGCCTCTTTTGAAATAATCTTTGCCGCCACGATCAGTTCTGAAAGAAGGACCGTGAAGGCTCCTGTAGCATCAGGGTGAAGCCTCTGCTGGCTCAAGAGGTGCTCTGTTACGGTCATTCCGAATTTACTCATTTTTTGCCTCCTTTGATAAGGATGGGGTAGGTATCATAAATATATCAAAATGGGTTTTGACCCGACCTGTCTGCTGTGCTTGCACAGGCAGGGGGGGGGCTGACCCCAAATCGTAATAAGAGAATACCACACAATACTTTACAATGCAACTTCTGATACAGACTAACAAAAAGTTTCCGGAATATCCTGATATCCCCCAAGAAAGGCGGCAAATGACATCGATTAAAGACTTGCATCTTTGAAAATTTACTTTTAATGCTTGACCCTCCTACTTGGAACTCGAATAAAAATCAATCAGCCCGGAAAAGTGCCTCTGTTGATCCTTGACAATTAAGTTTGTATTGTTGGGGCACCATGATGAAGTGCGCATTTATACTTGACATTTAGACGGCTAAATGGTTCGTTATCTTTGACTATATTCACCACTTAGAAGAGGACACGATCCGTTTATTGAAAATTGCGGCAGATGCGTATACTCGTCTGAAAGTACTCGCAACAGGCTCTTCCACATTGGCAGCTACTAAAAAAATTATTGCTGTGCATGGAATTAGAAGTAAAGCAACAAAGATTTCTGCTTGGAATCGTAGGGTTGTTTTGGATAGAAAGCGTGATTGCTGAAGAGGGATCCGTTATGAAACAAAAAACAAATTTTGACATATACCTTGAAGACCAGTTGAAAGATCCGGATTTTGCGGCGCGCTTTAAGAAGGCGGGTGAGGCCTGGGATGTTGCCTTGCAACTAGCTGCTTTAAGGAAGGATTCAGGGTTCTGGTTTTGAGTTCTAAAATAAAGGTTTGTATTGACAATGCATTAATTTTGAGATACAATACTTCTCAAATATAGATCCAGTTTTTTTAATATTTATAGGGTAAGGGTTTGAATTATGGCTAAAAATACAAATATAAATGTTAGAACAACCGAGGATATTAAAAAGGGTGCAGGGGTCATTCTTAATGGTCTTGGATTAAATATCTCTTCGGCTGTTAATCTTTTTTTGAAACAGGTTATCAATTACAGGGGCATTCCGTTTGATTTGCGGCTGCCTAACAAGGAAACGCTACATGCTATGGATGACATTGAAAATAATCGTAATCTTGAGTCAGCTGATACCGTTGAAGAAGTGTTCGAAAAAAATACAAACCTCATCCCTTGAAAGGCAAATACTCAGGTTATATGGAATGTCATATTGAACCTGATTGGTTGTTAATCTGGAAGGCAGATAGCAAAGCCGTTTATTTAACACGAACCTGGACACATTCAGACCTTTTTGGATAATATAACCACCATTTTCTAGGTATTTGCACTTGTGATCAGGCAACTGTTAATGAAGGAAAAACACTAAGGGTTCAATTTAAAAAGCTTGTATAGCTTGATATTAAAAATCATGCCAGGCACTTTTCAGGAATGAATTATCCAATAAAAAATAACTTGAGACCTGTGATTAGAGGGATGGCAATTGCTTCATCAGGAAAAGCTTTTGAGGGGAAGGCTATTTTATAATTTGTGCATGTTCGGCACGAACGGTCATCACACCGCCCATCACATGTGTCATTGCTAATGGAAACAGTTCTATGTCCCCAAATGTATACATTGTCGCCGGACCAAATGGCGCGGGTAAAACAACCTTTGCAAGAGAATTTCTTCCCAATTATGTAAAATGTCTGGAGTTTGTAAATGCCGACCTTATTGCTGAAGGGATATCACCATTTTCGTCGGAGCAGGCCGCGATTCGGGCCGGGAGACTGATGATTGAACAGATTCATTTGCTGGCAGACCGTAACAGTGACTTCGGATTTGAAACAACTTTGGCCGGAAAATCGTATGTGCGTCTTCTGGCTGATTTGAAAAGCAAAGACTACCGAATTTATCTTTATTTTCTTTGGATTGATAATGTTGATATTGCCCTTGAACGTATCGCTGATCGGGTAAGAAGGGGAGGTCACAATGTCCCGGGAAAAATTGTTCGCCGCCGTTTTAACAGGGGACTTTCCAATCTCTTCAATATTTATCGCCCGCTGCTGGATTTTTGGGTAATTTTTGATAATTCAAAGGATGATCCTGTAATGATCGCTTATGAAGAAGCTGGAGACTTGGAACTTATTGACCCGGCTTTATTTTCAAAATTATCTGCAAATATGGTGAGGCCATGAAAGAAGGGAAATCAGGCAAGAATATGTCCGGTAAGGCGATGGCGTTTCGTGCCGAAGAGGCGCTAAAAAAAGCTGTGGCCCATGCTATTGCCGATCACAAACGCACGGGAGATCCCATTGTAATTTGGCGAGATGGGAAGATCGTCAAGATTCCTGCCGAACAAATCGAAGTTCGTGAACAGGCAGCGGAATATAAGACACGTGAGAAAAATGATATTTAAAAAGCTTGTATAGCTTGATATTAAAAATCATGACAGGGACTTTATTAAGGATGAATTATCCAATAAAAATAACTTGAGGCCTCTGATTAGAGGGATGGCAATTGCTTCATCAGAATAAGTGTGGGGGAAAAGGCAAGGCAATGTTCGGTTTTGTGCACGTATTGCATGAACGTACCTATTGACGTAAGGTCCTGCAATAAATCCTAGCACTTTGAACCCTGACACTTTAAAAAAGTGCTGAATAAATAAATATGGTGACCCCGGAATTTCCCTAATGAAAATTTACTTTTAATACTTGACAGATGGGTAAATATTTCTTATATATATTACTAATATAATTGATACTAATATAAGAAATAATTATAGAGGGGGAACATCATGATATCCAAAGGAAAGGGAGAAAATGTCCTGGATAAAAAGATTGCAGACGCAAGAGAGGCAGCGGGCTTCTCAATTACCGAAGCAGCTCAAAAACTTGGGTTCAAAAACTACCAGACGCTTTCTGCCATTGAAAAAGGTACAAGGAAAATAAATGCACACGAATTAATTATGATGGCTCGTTTATATGGCAGGAGCCTGGACTATTTTCTTGAATCCGACGTTGCTTCCGATCCTCTCCCCTTATGGAGAAAGACAAAAAAAACTGACACAAATAAAGTTCAGCGTCAATTCCTCTCTTTTCTGGAAAATTACAGTAACCTGGAGCGCTTGCTTGGTCTCAAACGGCGATGGAAAGATGTTCAGAAAAATTATGACAGAGATGATTTTTCTGTAAATGGCTTTGAGCAGGCCGAAAAACTCGGCACTGAAATTCACAGTTTCCTCGACTTAGGTTCTCGCCCTTCCTTGAATCTGCTTAACGTACTCGAAAATAAGCTTCGCTTCAAAATCCTTCATTTGCCTTTGGGAGATGGGGTTTCCGGAGCCAGTGTAGTGGATAATGCCTTAGGGGTAGGTATTCTCATCAACGCCAATGACGCCCTCTGGAGAAGAAATTTTGACCTGGCACATGAGTTATTTCACATTATAACCTGGAATGTTTTCTCTCCTGAAGAAATCGGCAACGGCACAACAAAAACCAGGCCGGAACAATACGCAGACATCTTTGCTTCAAGCTTGCTTTTGCCAGAAGTTCATCTCCTCGATGCACTCAAAGAGACAGCTACCGACAACGAAATCAGAATCATTGATATCATTGAACTGGCCAAGGAGTTTGGTGTCTCGACGGAAGCGGTTCTTTGGAGACTTGTTAACCTTAAAATAATTAAAAAAACACTGGCATCAAAGGTTTTGGAAACTCCGAATTTCCATGATCTTGATCGCGATATGCGCCAAAAGCTGTATGAGAAAGACGGGCCGTCCAGGTTCCCTTCACGATTTATATCTCTTGCATGCAGATGCCTGATGGAAGGCAAGATATCAAGAGGCGCTTTTGCCGAATATCTGGAAATTGACCGGGCTGAAATAGACTACTATCTTGAGTCAGCTGGGTTTGGTGAAGAGAGCTATGCGAAAATTGCTGCTGCTTGATGCCGATGTCGTCATTGACCTCCATACTTTTGGTTTGTTCGAAAAAATAAGCAAAGCCTATGATGTCTGTCTAACACGAAGTGTTTTTGAGGAAGCAAGATATTACAAGAAGGACGGTGCAAAAATTGATATTGCTCTTAAAGATGTTACAATAATCGATAATGTTGATCTTGAAAGTTTGAAAAAGGTACAAAGGGAAGCAAGAGAGGCAAGGTTAGGAATAGATCCCGGAGAGTCCACATCAATAGCCTATTTAATCCAGACCGATGAAGAAATAACCTTTTGCTCTTGTGATCAGGCGGCCATTAAACTTATCTCATATATGGAACTGGAGCAAAAATCAATCAGCCTTGAAAATGCCCTACGCGATATAGGATGTCACGAAAAAAAGCTTTACCCGCGACATCTTGAGAAGGCCTTCAAGGTAGCCGTTAAGGAAGGAAAAACGTTGAGGATTCAATTTAAGAGGCTGGTATAGCTTAGATATTAAAAATCATGCCAAGCACTTTTTAGGGATGAATTATCCAGGGAAAAAGAATTTGAAGCTTGCGATTTAAGAGATAGGACTTGCTTCGTCAAGAAAATTGTGGGGAAATTGGACAACACTCTGTTTTGTGCACGCATTGCACGTCCCAGTTGATTGAAGTGGCAGGGAGCAAACAATAATGAAATTGGATAAGATAGGTATCTGGTCTGAGATTAAATTGGACATCATTAAAGAATACGCAAATGCATTCACAACGATAATGAAAAGTCAAGATTGGTGTAAAGGATACGTATATATTGATGCTTTTGCTGGGGCGGGAGTCCACATCCGACGAAAAACCGGAGAGTTCGTTCCGGGTTCTCCTTTAAATGCACTTGAGATTAAAAACCCTTTTACTGAATACCACTATATTGATATTGATAAACAAAAAATCGAAATCCTTATGTCGGTTACTCAGGGTCAACAAAATGTCCACATCTATTCTGAAGATTGTAATGAGGCATTAACAAAGAAGGTTTTTCCGGCACTTAAGTGGGAAAACAAAAAGAGAGCCTTATGTATTCTGGACCCTTACGGCTTACATCTTCACTGGGAAACGATCATGAAAACAGCCAAATTAAAAACGACTGAAATCTTTTTGAACTTTCCTTTGATGGATATGAATCGGAATGTGCTGCATAAAGATTTGCTATCAGCGGACCCGGAGCAAATAGAACGAATGAACCGGTTTTGCGGAAGTGAAGACTGGCAGGAAATTTTATATAAAAAAGACAACCAGATGAATCTCTTTGGAGATACATATCGAGTCAAAGTTGTTGACAGCAATGCTAAGCTTGGGGATTGGTTTAAAAAGGAAAGATTGCAAAAAGCTGCGGGATTCAAATTCGTTCCGGAACCCATGCTCATGAGAAATAGTAAAGGCGGGCCTTTATTCTTTTTGTTTTTTGCTTCGCACAAGGAAACAGGCGAAAAAATTGTAACCGAGATTTTTGATAAGTACAGAAAGAAATATTTGTGATGCCTACAATGCCGAAGGAAAATCCGATGCAGGAAATGGGACGTGAAAATTTAGTTCAAGAAGAGAGCGTGGCATACAATCTAGAAGAAAAACTGGAACCACTTGTAAAGGAATTGTGGGCAATCCAGAGTATGAGCAAGAAAGCGAGGGCTGAACAAACGGCAGGCTGCGCCGCGTTACCTTTAATCTGGCTGGATAAAATGCCGGAGATTAATGGCGAAAGAGGAATAGAAAAGGTTCGAGCGGAAAGAAATGTTCTTCTATTGCGTGACAGGGTAAGTCCCTTTATTGAACAGTTTCAGCATCCCATCGGACGATGCGCTAAATTCTATAAGCTGACAGCTTATAATAATTGCAATTTCTGGTGTGAGTACTGCTATCTCTATTTAACTTTTCGAACACAGCCTATTTCCACTCACTTTATAAATTATGAGAAAATGTTTGATGAAATCAAAAAGTTTGACAGATCTCCCATTCCAGAATCCTTGAAAATATTAAATCTTGGTGAGCTGGGCGATCCCCTGGCTGTGGATTACATTACGAGATTTGCCAAACAGATCATTTCATTCATGCCGGATCATGCCCCGGGGACCCGGTTGCTTTTCTTAACCAAGAGCGATTGTGTGGATGACATCCTGGAAGTTAACCATGGCGGGCAATCTGTTATCTCATTTAGTATCAATACCGACGCAGTTTTTCAACAACTTGAACACAGAACACCCTCACCTGATTTACGGCTGGCAGCAGCAGCAAAGGTACAAAAAGCAGGGTATGAAGTACGCCTTAGGATTGATCCGGTTATATTCTATTCTACCTGGGAAAAGGATTACACGGAATTGGTTGACAGGATATTTCAATTTGTCCGGCCTACACGGATAACGATAGGTGAATATCGCCCATCCAATGGGCTTGCTAGCCATATTAGCACCCGATTTCCCGAGTCTGCTTTATTGAAAATTAATAAAAGCTTGGTCAAAGAAGGAGGAAAGCTCCGGTATCATGAAAACCTGAGAATCAAGATGTTCGGGACAATCATAGAAGAAATAAAAAAATATGGAAGTACTATAGATATCGCTTTGTGCAAAGAACATTCTCAAATCTGGAAGGCACTCGGTCTGAATATGAAGGGATTAAAGTGTAATTGCGTTGACTGAATTGGGAGATTGAGAATCCCAAATTCATTTAATGAAGAATGAAAATGGCAAAGAAAAACTCAAAGGTGCGGGATTACCGGCATGATGAAAAACGGAAGGATAATCCATCCAAAGGCACTTGAAACTCGCGTAATTTTTGTAAACTTTATAAGACAATATACTCAGGAGGAAACTATGCGTGCGATCTCAAAAAAAATCGTTCATGACGAGCGCATGAGGCCGGTGGCGGTGCAAATTAATTACAAAGACTGGCTTGAAATTGAAAAGATCCTGGAGGGCCAGAAAAAACGGAAGACAATGAGCATCAACAAGTATGCGGGTGTTATTCGGCTTAGCGAAGATCCGGTAAGCTTCCAGCGTAGGATGCGTGAGGAGTGGACATGAGAAGTATAGAGTTGACCTCCCATGTGGGGAAAGACGGTATTCTGAAGATACAGATGCCCGTGGACATAACAGATCAGGAAGTGGATGTGGTCGTGGTGGTTCAGCCGCGCTTAAAATCCGAACCGGCGGCAGACACTCCGGAAGCACGAGGCTGGCTTCCAGGTTTTTTTGAAAAAACGGCTGGCGCCTGGCAGGGCGATCCCTTAACCCGTCCACCTCAGGGTAAATATGAAATCCG
>PFIF01000135.1:0-1063 GCA_002782605.1 Deltaproteobacteria bacterium CG_4_8_14_3_um_filter_43_13
AAAAGATATTTTCAGAAAGCTGGTCCAGATCAAGGCTATGAAAGAGATACCTATTTTACTTTATCAAAATATAGGGGATTACCCTGAAGACATGATGGAAGACGGGCTTTTACCGAGAAGCTTTGAACGGCAAATGGGCTTTCTTTCAGAAAATGCTTACAGGGTTGTGTCATTAAACAGGGCGCTGGATCATCTTGCCGGGCGTATCGAATTACCACCCAAATCCATTGCAATCACGATTGACGGCGGTTATAGGGATGCCTTTTGTAATGTACTTCCCGTATATTTAAGGCACACAACCTCCATGCTACATTCTTTATCGTGCCCGGCTGCATAGGCAAGGAAAGGACAATTAAAGGAAACCCTATCGAGTGTTTGACCTGGGACGAAGTGCATGAGCTCAAACGCGGCGGCATGGAAATAGGTCTTCTAGCGTATGGAGGGAAAGGAATCAAGAATCACTATGACGAACGGGCAATAAAAGAGGATATTTCCGCCTCCATGGAAATCGTGAAGAGCAATCTCAATTCTGAAATCAAGTTCTGCGCCTTCAAGGAGGGGGTCCCGGGAGAATCCTTGTGGAATTTTCTTCAAGGGCTTGATTTTCATGCTGTTTTTACCCAGTGCCCAACGTATCAACAAGCAACGCCGGCCGGCATTGGTCGAATACAGATTGATGATGATGATCATAATATATTCCTTACAAAAATTTCAAATATTTATCTATTATTCAAGGATAAACGTTCCTGGAAATATATTCGTAAGTATAGGATAGATAGGTTGACCCACCGAATATCTGAAACCTGGAACAGGATTAAAAGGGAGCGATAACTAAACAGATTTCAACTAACTTAAGCTATCCATGTACCCCCCAGGTGTTACATTATTGCAGGGTTTATAATCGATCTGTATATGATCCAGTTACTTAGTTCACACTGAAAAATTCCCTTTTCCGCTCTCTGGTTCAGTATTTTTGACCCATCTATGATCGTAAATCGTAAGTCGCGAGTCGTAAATAAGAGGTGTAATACCCATTCACGATTTACGATTCACGACTTCCGGT
>PFIF01000135.1:1186-5302 GCA_002782605.1 Deltaproteobacteria bacterium CG_4_8_14_3_um_filter_43_13
TGAGAAACAAAAAGAAGCTTTTGGTGAAGGGCTTCTGAAAAAGATGACATCGGTTTTGAAGCATCGGGGACCGGATGACAGTGGAATGGTTTTCCTATCATCAAATGGAGATCGTAAACCGTTAGTTGTGAATAGTACAATTAATGATAACGAATTTCGAGTATCGCATAACGATTACAATATAGGTTTAGGGCATCAGAGGTTGAGTATCATCGATCTTTCTCCTTCCGGCCATCAACCCATGTCTAATGAGGATGGGAAGATATGGATTACCTACAATGGAGAGATATATAACTTTAAAGTTCTAAAGTCTGAACTAGAGGCTCAAGGGCATAGGTTTAAGTCTAATTCAGATACAGAGGTTATAATACACCTTTATGAAGAAGAGGGAATAGGTGGTATCCACAAGTTAAATGGTATGTTTGCCTTTGCTCTCTGGGATGGGAATAATAAAAGGCTGTTTTTGGTTCGGGATAGGCTGGGGATAAAGCCCCTCGTTTATTATACAGATAATAAGAAAATACTATTTGCCTCAGAGATAAAAAGTCTTCTGGAAGACTCTTCTATACCCAAAGAAATTGACTGGGATGCCCTGAATCTATATCTAACATTTAATTATATCCCTGCTCCCTGGACTATATTCAAAGGCGTCAAAAAGTTAGAACCAGGATATTATCTGGTAATGGAAAGAGATAAATTACGGGTTGAGCAGTATTGGGATATCCCTCACAGCTTCCCTGAAAAGGATAATAAGGAAAATGCCATTGAAAAGGATACGGACTATTACAAAAAGATGCTCTTTGGTTTAATAGAAGATTCAGTCAAAATGAGGATGATCTCTGATGTCCCTCTTGGCGCTTTTTTAAGCGGAGGTATTGATTCCAGCATAATCGTAGGGTTAATGGCTAGAAATTCCAGCAAACCAGTAAAAACCTTTTCAATAGGATATGAAGACCTTGAACTGTTTGATGAGACTAGATATGCCCGTGAGGTAGCTCAACTCAATCACACGGAGCATTACGAATTTAAACTTACCTATAAAGACATTCTGGATGTCTTTCCCACGGTTCTTTCCTCCTTTGATGAACCCTTTGCTGACTCCTCGGCTGTACCTACTTTTCTGGTTTCCAGGGAAACCAGAAAGCTTGTTACTGTCGCTCTTGCAGGAGACGGTTCCGATGAGCTGTTTGCTGGATACAGGATGTATCTGGGAGAATACTTTAGAAAATACTACCTCCTTCTCCCCCCTTTTTTAAGACATAAAATGATTGAACCTCTTTTAAAGGCATTACCAGACTCTCGTGATATTGAATTTCTTGAATATATCCGAAGGGGTAAAAAGTTTCTGGAAGGTGCCGATAAAGATCTTTCAGAGAGGTTCTTCTCATGGACTGAGATATTTTCGCAAAAGGATAGGGTAGGGCTATTAGAGAAGATTATGGGAAGAGAAAGACTCAGTCTAAATAGAGGAGAGAGACTGATTGAAGAAGGACTCCGTCATTTTCCGGGAGATGACCTGAACAGGATGCTTTATGTGGATGTTAAACATTCCCTTCCGGGAGATATGCTTACCAAAGTAGACTGGATGAGCATGAGAAATTCGCTGGAAGTTAGGGTTCCTTTTCTCGATTACCGGGTAGTAGAGGCTTCCTTTGGGATGGAAAGCAAGCTGAAACTTAGGGGAAAGAGAAGAAAATACATCCTTCTGGAAACCTTCCGGGATATCCTTCCCAAAAGCCTTCACAATCGTCCTAAGTGGGGTTTTGAGATGCCTATAGGTAAATGGCTTAAAGGGGAACTAAGATTCCTGATTGATGAGTACCTCTCCACAGAGCGGCTTAATAAACAAGGCATATTTAACCAAATGGAAGTTGAAAGATTAAAACAGAGCCTTTTTAACCAATGGTCTGACACTTCATGGAAGCTCTGGAACCTTGTTGTCTTTCAATACTGGTATGAAAGGCAGTTTCCCCATAATTGACATGCAGGGTTTCTTAAATGAATATTCTCATGGTTGCTGATGTTTCCATAAAGAATGTGATTGGGGGGGCTCCCAGGGTCCTCCGTGAAGAAAGTAAGAGACTGAAGCAAAGAGGACATAATGTATGGGTTTTAACCCGACAGGTTCCAAACTCAGATTTGACCGAAGAAATAGTCGAAGGAGTAAAAGAATCCCGATATAAAATTGTCGAAAATAACACGTTCACATATATTACATCTTCGATCTTTAATTCCAGGAGGTTATTTGAGAGAATAGTTAGAGGCAAACGTTTTGATGTAATAAACTTTCATCAGCCTTTCTCTGCCTTAGGAGTTAATATATCCCGGAAGAGCAGAAATATAAAAAAGATATATACATTCCATTCTCCTGCCTTTAAAGAGTACGAGACTCGTAACGAAGTCCCGTCTAACTCCTGGGGAAGATGCCGTTACAGGCTGAACTCCTATTTCAGGAAGGGAATAGAAAGATACAATTTAAAGAAATGTGAAAAGATCAGGACACTAAGCGAATATATGAAAAGAGAGCTTTTAAGCTGCCATTCTATTTCCGATGAAAAGGTTGTTGTAATTCCTGGTGGTGTGGACAGTGATCGTTTCACACCTTCATCCGATAGATTAAAACTGAAAAAAAAGCTAAGAGTACCCGTTGAAAAAACCTTACTTCTATCCGTTCGTAATCTCGTTCCCAGGATGGGGCTTGAGAACCTTATTTATGCAATGGCGGATGTTGTTAAGAAAACAAGGGATGTTTATCTGATTTTAGGAGGGGAGGGGGCTTTAGAAGAGAGACTAAAGGGATTGGTTAAACAATTAGAACTGGATTTGTTTATTCGATTTGAAGGCTTTATCCCAGAAAATAAGTTACCATTCTATTATCAAGCCGCAGACCTTTTTGTCTTACCTACCAAAATAATGGAAGGCTTCGGTCTGGTAACTGTTGAGTCTCTTTCCTGTGGCACACCGGTACTGGGAACACCCATTGGAGGGACAAAGGAAATTCTAGATGGCTTAGATGGCAGGCTTTTATTTAAAGGGACAGAACCCAGACATATTTCTGAAAAGATTCTTTATTTTTTAAACCGGCAATCTGAACTCGATAATTTGAGAGGCAAATGCAGACAGTTTATTGTAGACAACTATTCCTGGGATAATGTAGCTCAAAAGCTCGAGGAGACCCTTGTAAAGGTTGCTCAGTAAAAAACTTAGTATTATCCATTTAGGATAGTCAGGAAAGAGATTGGAGAAGGTTAAGGTCTTACATGTCATTACCAGATTGGATAAAGGAGGATCTGCTGAAAATACCTTACTCACTACTATAGGATTGGATAAGAATAAGTATGATGTGGTTTTGATAAAAGGCATTTCCCTGGAATCGGAGATGAGTGCTGAAGAAAGGGCCTCTTTAGATGAAGGATTAAAGCAGGCTGAGTTTGAGGATGTAAGGCTGATTACAGTTCCCTCTCTAATCCGACGGATGAATCCTATTTTAGATCTACGAGCTTTTTTTCGCCTGTACAGGATCTTCCTGCAAGAAAAGCCTGCTATTGTACATACTCACACATCGAAGGCTGGGATCCTTGGCCGCTGGGCTTCCTTCTTTGCAAGGGTTCTCATAGTTGTACATACCCCTCATGGTCACATCTTTTATGGCTACTACGGAAAGATTAAAACGAAGTTATTCATACTGGTCGAGAAATTGACGGCTTCGCTAACAGACAAGATTATAACTTTAACAAGGAAGGAGAGGGATGAGCATATTCAATTCAATATCTCAACTCCCGATAAATTTGTCGTAATACACAGCGGAGTATCCCTGGAAGATTTCTCTAAAAATTTAGACAATGCTGATGAATTAAAGAAAAGCTTAGGGATACCTATAACAGATTCAATAGTTGGCACAGTAGGGAGGCTAGTTGAAATAAAGGGGCATAGGTATCTTCTAGATGCTGCACGTTTGGTCTTGAATAAGATAGCGAACGTAACCTTTCTGTTGATCGGAGATGGCCATCTTATGACCGAATTAATCAGTTATGCCTCTGCCCTGGGAATCAAAAATAAAGTTATTTTTGCTGGATGGAAAAGTGATATACCCCAACTTATAAATACATTCGATAT
>PFIF01000183.1 GCA_002782605.1 Deltaproteobacteria bacterium CG_4_8_14_3_um_filter_43_13
AAAGCGATCAATTTTCCACACTTAACCAATGACCGATGACTAATGACCAGTGACGTTGCCTATAACGTCCGGAGTCCAGTGTCTGAATGACAGTAACGGTATGAAAGTGAGATGCGGGGGATAAATGAAGGTTGCAGGCGTAAAATTTAGAGATAACGGCAAAGTTTATGATTTTGATACAGGGGAGTTGAACCTTCAGGTTAATGATCGAGTAGTTGTGGGAACAGAGAAGGGTGTTGGGATAGGAACTGTTGTTAAGATGACAATTCTAAAAGATATCAGTTTATTAGATAAATCGCTTAAAAAGATACTTAGAAAAGCTGACGAAAACGATTTAAACGCTGAAATAATGAATCAGGAAAGGGAGAAAGAAATACATAAAATATGTCTGGACGAGATACAGAACTGTAACCTGCCGATGAAGCTGGTAGAAGTGGAATGTTTATTTGATGGTTCTAAGATTGTCTTTTACTTTACTTCCGAAAGCAGGGTTGATTTCCGAGAATTAGTAAAGAGGCTTGCCCAGAGACTCCACACAAAAATTGAGATGCGTCAGATAGGGGTGAGAAATGAGACAAAGATGGTAGGAGGTATAGGGAATTGTGGAAGGGAATTTTGTTGTTCAACTTTTTTAAAAGGTTTTGAACCAGTATCCATTAAAATTGCAAAAGACCAAAATCTGGCTTTAAACCCGGCAAAAATCTCTGGTGTCTGTGGAAGATTGATGTGTTGTTTGGCTTTTGAACACGAAACCTATCTTGAATTTAAAAAAGATATGCCGAAGTTCGGTCAGACGGTATTAACCCTTAAGGGGAAAGGAAGGGTTGTAGGGCAAAACATAATCGGACAGAAGGTTATTGTTGAACTGGAGGACGGGAAAGAGGTAAAGGTTTCTATCGGTGAAATCAAAGAAGAGGGAGCCTTAAGAAAACACAAGAAAAAACGTTAAATGGATATATAGATGAACATAAAAAATCTCTTTGGAGGTTGATCAGGAGATCTAATTTGAAAAAACATTTGAAATTAAATGGCTTTAAAATCAGCTTGTTTATTACTGTGATGGTAATTACTGTTTATTTTGTAGGAGTTCCCTTTTTGGATTTAATGGAACTCAAAGCCCTGGATTTACGGTTTATTTCTCGTGGTTCGGTTAAGCCGGGAATTGAAGTAGTAATTGCAGCCATAGATGAAAAAAGTTTGGATGAGTTGGGAAGGTGGCCCTGGTCTCGAAAAAAGATCGCAAGGCTTATTGATACCTTAACCAGATATGGGGTCAGGAGTATAGGTTTTGATATAGTATTTGCTGAACCGGAGGAGAGCTCTGATTTAGAGAGGGCAGCTTTTTTTAAGAAAAAGATTGAAGAATTGAGAATAAACGATCGGGAATTAACAGAATATATATCCACGGCTGAAAGAGAAGCTGACAATGATGAGATACTTGCAAAGGCCATAAAGAGATCAAATAGAGCAATTCTAGGGTACTTTTTCCATACCTCAAAAAAAGGGCTTGAGCACCTGAAAGAAGGAGGGATGGATATGGAATTCAAGAATATATTGCCATCGAAGTATCCTTCTGTCATGCATCAATCCAATGAAGCTAAAAAGGTCTCCTTAACAGAGGCATATTCAGTGGAGAGCAACCTTAAAAAGCTCTCCATTGCTGCCAAAGGAAGTGGTTATTTCAACATTTTTCCAGACAGGGATGGAACTGTCCGTTGGTGTCCTTTAGCGGTCCAATACAAAGACCAATTCTTTCCGCCCTTATCATTGAGGGTTCTACACCATTATCTGGGTTCCCCACTCTTATCACTTAAGATTGCAGACTATGGTATAGATGGGGTCCAGCTTGGCAGGGTTACGATCCCTACTGACGAGAAGGGGAGAATGCTTATTAACTATGCCGGTCAACAAAAGACTTTCCCCCATTACTCTATTGCAGATATTCTAGGTGATCGTATTCCTGCCTCTGCCTTGAAGGACAAGATTGTACTTGTAGGAGCAACTGCTACAGGAATCTATGATATGAGGGTTACCCCATTTAGCAGTGTATATCCTGGTATAGAAATCCACGCCAACATTATCGACAATATACTTCGTGAACATTTCCTGATGCGTCCGGACTGGACTGTTGTTGTGGATATTTTACTTATTTTGGTATTGGGACTGCTTCTGGGTTTTATATTGCCTAAATTGAAGGCTGTCTGGGGTGCACTTACTACTGTCCTTTTCTTTTTTGGTTTCTTCATGTTGAATAGATATCTGTTCGTGGACAAAGGGGTATGGATAAATATTGTATACCCCTTCTTGGCTCTCCTCCTGGTTTATATTGGGGTTACAATATTTCGTTATATGACAGAGGAACGAGAAAAGAAGAAGATAAAAGGGGCGTTTCACTACTATCTCACTGCTTCTGTGATTAATGAGATGCTAAAGAATCCAGAAAAGCTAAAACTTGGGGGAGAAAAAAAGGATCTTACGGTTTTATTTTCTGATATAAGGGGTTTTACCACAATCTCAGAAGGGCTATCTCCAGAGATGCTCGTTAAACTGCTAAATGAATATCTGACTGTCATGACAGACATAGTCTTTAAATACGATGGTCTCCTGGATAAATACATGGGAGATGCCATTATGGCGGTTTATGGAGCTCCGCTGGATCAAGAAGACCATGCCGAAAGGGCATGCTATACAGCCCTGGATATGATGGATGGGCTTAAAGTTCTCCAAGAAAAATGGGAAGCCGAGGGAACACCTAAATTCAATATAGGTATAGGCATAAACTCAGGACCAATGGTGGTTGGAAACATGGGCTCACAGAGAAGATTTGACTATACAGTAATGGGAGATAGCGTCAATCTTGGTTCCCGATTAGAGGGTGCTAACAAGCAATACAGTACAAATATAATAATTAGTGAATTAACCTATGGAAAAGTGAAAGATAAATTTCTCTGTAGAGAACTGGACTCTGTGAGGGTTAAAGGAAAGGATTTACCGGTTAAGATATATGAATTGGTCGGAAGAAACGGGGTGTCTGATGAGGTTAAAAACGTCCTTTACCTATTTCACCAGGGTCTTGAAGAATACAAGGGAAGGAAATGGCAAGAAGCCATTGAGGCCTTTAATAAGGTTTTGGATATAAAGCCAGATGATTATCCATCGAAACTCTACGTGGAGAGAAGCAAAGATCTGATGGAAGCTCCACCACCTGAAGATTGGGATGGGGTCTTTACAATGAAGACTAAATAACTTATTAATTATCTCTTTACTTTTTATTGAAATAATGGTAATAAGATTTTCACCATATACAATCACCATTAATATTAAAGAAAAAGCGGGGGCTAATTTTTAATGCTTACCTTGATTATAACGATACATATAATCGTGTGCATTGCACTGATTATGATTGTACTCTTGCAAACCGGAAAGGGCGCAGAGATGGGAGCCGCTTTCGGAGGTTCTAGCTCAACTATTTTTGGTAGTAGTGGACCTGGCAGTTTTCTTGAAAAATTAACAGCCGCTGCCGCCATTATTTTTATGTTAACTTCTCTTTCTCTGGCGTATTTTTCTTCTCAACGACCGGCTTCGTCGATTATGCAAGAGGGGTCTACACCGGCTAAACAAAATATTCCAAAATCCCCTGATTCTCCAAAAAACAAATAAAAGGAACTACACTCCTGAAATTTTTGCCGAAGTGGTGGAATTTGGTAGACACGCCATCTTGAGGGGGTGGTGGGCAATCCCCGTGCGGGTTCGAGTCCCGCCTTCGGCACCATATAATTTTTTAATAATTATTGATAAATCAATAACTTATGTTCCTTTATTCCCCGCCAGGTGTGTATAGGGTGCGTTTAGGTGCAAATCGTCCAGCTTATTGACCGCCTCTCTGTTTGCTCCAGGAATCCAAGTCTTTAAGAATGTACAATAGCCTTATTTGCCACAACATTTTTTATATTTTTTCCCGCTTCCACATGGGCAGGGCTCATTGCGTCCAACTTTCTTTTCGGCTATCTTTGTTTTTGGTGGATTCAATAATATTTCTAAATCGGTAATATCCTCTGGTTTATCTGGTTTCAATCCAATTGTATATTTCCAACTGTTTTTTTCAAATATTGATGCTACTTCTTGCAACCTTTTTTCCGTTTGTACATTAACAACGGCGGGCCTTTTTTCCGTGCCTAATTTTGCCTTTTTTTACCATTAAATAGTGAATTACCCCGCCCTGTGGGCGGGGTAATTCACTTTTATAAAAATCTCAATAATGTACTTATTCTAGTGGAATGTCCCTTTAATACCTTTACTATGAATTACTATAAATATTC
>PFIF01000189.1:0-480 GCA_002782605.1 Deltaproteobacteria bacterium CG_4_8_14_3_um_filter_43_13
TTAGACATGGAAGTGGGGTTGGCTATTAACCCCAAGACCGCTATTTCAGAGTTTAAGTCTTTAGCGCCCCATGTTGATTCTTTTTTGTTCCTATCAGTGGACCCCGGTTTTTATGGCAGCCCTTTCATACCTGGGGTGCTTGATGAGGTAAAGCGTTTTCGTGCCCAATTTCCGTCTGCCTTTATTGGGATAGATGGTGGGATTAGCCTTGATAATATAAAGAAGGTGAAGGCAGCAGGGGTGGACTATGCATGTGTTGGCAGCCGTATCTTCCTGCAGCCTGATCCAAAGGAAAGCTATGAGGCTTTTCTAAGAAGTTAGACCTTTGAAAAACTATGCTTCTTTTGGAAAAGTATTCCTGAGAGAGAACATCGTCAAAAACCGGAAGTCGTAAATCGTAAATCGTGAATGGGTGTTATACCTTTTATTTATTTTATTTACGACTCGCGACTTACGATTTACGATCATAGATGGGTCAAA
>PFIF01000189.1:502-4295 GCA_002782605.1 Deltaproteobacteria bacterium CG_4_8_14_3_um_filter_43_13
CTCAGATTATTAACCGCCGACTATCTTCTCACTGATTGTGAACCTTCTCCTTGTATGGGTTGTATTTTTAAATTCTACCCATATCATAAAAATTATGGGTGAAGGAGGGGCAAAAGCCTTTGGCAAGGTGGTTAGTGTATTCCTTGCAGCATTAGCGGTTATGATGATCAGGAAAGGGATATATGAGATGATTTCTGGAGGTTAGATGGGGGTTTTATGAAAGAAAGAGATAAACAGAGGCACTTGAAGATGCTTCCCTCTGTTGACAGGATACTGCAGCAGGATCAAGTTAAGGATCTCCTCGATGAATATCCCCGTTGGTTGGTATTGAGGGCGGTTAAACAAGCGATAGAGGAGGAACGGATAGGGATATTGTCTTGTGATCACGATACATTATCTGAGGAGGGGTTAAGCCTCGAGTACTTTTCCAAAAGAGTATCAGAGATCATCTCTACTCTCGGACAATTGAGTCTGAGGAGAGTGATTAATGCCACAGGGGTTATCCTGCATACCAATTTAGGTAGGTCATTATTAAACCTTGAGGTGTTACAAAACCTTGTAACGGTTGCTTCAAACTTTTCTAACTTAGAATACAACTTAAAAGAGGGAAAGAGAGGTTCCCGTTACTCTCATGTGGAGAATATACTATGCGAGCTAACAGGCGCAGAGGCGGCATTGGTGGTTAACAATAATGCTGGGGCTGTCCTTTTAGCCCTCAATAGCATAGCAAGGGGTATGGATGTTGTCGTGTCCAGGGGACAGTTGGTGGAGATAGGCGGGTCCTTCCGTATCCCCGATGTTATGAGAAGCAGTGGAGCCAGGTTGGTGGAGGTTGGCACAACCAATAAGACTCACCTGATAGACTATAGAAGGGCCATAACCGATGATACCGCTTTGCTTTTAAAGGTGCATACCAGTAACTTTCAAATCGTCGGATTTACATCTGAGGTTAAACTGGAAGAACTGGTAGGACTGGGAAAGGAATTTTCTTTACCGGTAATGGAGGATCTGGGAAGTGGATGTCTGATAGATCTGGATCGGTATGGTTTGACGAGAGAGCCTACAGTACAGGAGGCAATCAGTAAAGGTGTGGATGTAGTTACCTTTAGTGGGGATAAGCTTCTGGGAGGCCCTCAGGCAGGAATAATTCTGGGAAGGGAAGAGGCAGTTAGAAGGATTAAGGAGAATCCCCTTAACCGGGCGCTTCGAATAGACAAGCTTACCCTGGCTGCTCTGGAGAGTACCCTCCGTTTATATATGGAAGAGGAAAGGGCGGTTCAGGAGATCCCAACCCTTCGGATGTTAACAATGCCTTTGCAGGAAATAGAGAAGAGGGCAAGGAGTCTCTATCGCAGGTTGAGAAAGGATAGCTCCGGGAATTTCCATATAGTGATTAAGGACGATAACTCCAGGGTAGGAGGAGGAGCTCTTCCATTGCAAGATATCCCAACCAAAGTGATTTCTATTAAACCTGTCCGCCTCTCTCTTGATGGCTTAGAGGAAGGATTAAGAAATTATAATCCACCTATTATAGCCAGGATAGATGACGGCCAGCTTCTTTTAGATGTTCGGACATTACAGGAAGGCGAACCAAAGATAATTGAGGAAGCGATTAAAATGTTAACCGTTAACCGTATTTATTAGTAACTACTCAGGCACAAAGTGGCAAAGGCACAAAGGCACAAAGCAGAGCAGGGTCGTTTCGTTGTTTTTTCCTACTTTGTGCCTTTGGTGCTCTGTGCCTTTGTGCCTACCTGAATAGTTACATTTATTATAGAGTCCAATTCTATGACAGAACGTGTTATCACTCTGAAATATGGCAGAAAGGTTCTCTCCTTTAATATACCATCCGATAATTTGCTAGGAATTGTTACCCCAAAAGAAATCCATCCTCCTATAGACCCTTTTGAACTCATTGAATCTGTATTAAATACCCCCACTTCTGGCCTACCTTTTGATGAGACGTTCCGAAAAGGTGACAGGATCACCATTGTTGTCTCCGATATTACCCGTTACACAGGAAGCGAAATATACCTTCCTATCATAATTGACAGGTTGAACAGGATTGGTGTTGAGGATGAGGACATCACGATTGTCTTTGCCCTGGGGATTCATCGGCAGCAACTGCCGCAAGAGCACAGGATGATAGTTGGAGATGAAGTCTACAAGAGGATTAAGGTCTATGATCATAATGCCTTTAATTCAAAGAATCTTACCCCTTTGGGTAAAACCGATAGGGGTACAAGGGTTGAGATAAACAGGTTGGTGGCAGAGGCCGACAAGGTCATTCTAACAGGAACCATAGGATTCCATTACCTGGCAGGTTTTGGGGGCGGCAGGAAGAGTATTCTACCCGGTGTGGCTTCATTCGATAGTTGTCTTGATCTGCATCTTCTTGCCTTGAATCCGCCAGAGGTTGGAGGGAGACACCACATGGTAAAGACCGGAGCGCTTACGGGGAACCCATTTCACCATGCTATGATCCATGTCTGTGAGATGTTAGGTCCTATATTTCTCTTCAATACAATCCTGTCCCCAACTAAAGAGATAATAGAAGTAGTTGCAGGAGATTATTTATCTGCCCACCAGCGGGGATGCGATTTCCTTCTAAGGAGCTTTAGTCCTGAATTTAATGAGAAGGCCGATCTTGTTGTGGTTAGCTGTGGTGGGTTCCCTAAGGACATCAATTTTATCCAGGCACACAAAAGCATTGACTATGCAATAAATATCCTTAAAGACAATGGGGTAATGATTGTTTTGGCAGAGTGTTCTGAGGGTCTTGGCAACCCCACTTTCCTCGATTGGTTTAAATATGATGATCTAATGGATTTTGAGGGTGCCCTGAGGGGAAATTTTGAGATCAATGGACAGACGGCTTATTCTGCTTTGATTAAGGCAAAGAAGGCGAAGATTATCTTGCTCTCTGAGTTGACCGGTGAGAATGTGAAGAGGATGTCTATGATTCCAGCGGACTCAATAAATCAAGGGGTCTCCATGGCATATAAAATACTGGGGGAAACCACCTCCACATATATTATACCTGATGGGGGGAGTGTCTTCCCGAGGGTCAGGGGAGCAGCGTAGCGAAGATGATAGAAAGAAGGGTTGTTGATAAGATAAAAAGGATTGTGGGTAAAGAACACGTTCACTCTGAACCGGAAGAGAGGGTCTGTTATAGCTACGATGCTACCAATCAGAGTTACCTTCCTGATCTGGTTGTTTTTCCTGGCAATGCTCAAGAGGTCTCGGATATTGTTAAACTTGCCAATGAAGAAAAATTTCCTGTTATACCAAGGGGCGCCGGGTCTGGATTTACCGGTGGAACCCTGCCGGTGGAGGGTGGATTGGTACTGGTAATGACCAGGTTTAACAGGATTATAGAGATCGATACAGAAAACCTCATAGCCTTTGTAGAACCCGGAGTGGTGACTGGAAATTTTCAAAAAGAAGTGGAAAAGCTGGGGCTCTTCTACCCTCCGGATCCGGCCAGTTTAAAATTTTCCACTCTGGGTGGGAATGTGGCCGAGTGTGCTGGGGGACCGAGGGCAGTAAAGTATGGTGTAACCAAAGACTACGTTATAGGTCTGGAGGCAGTCTTGCCTACAGGGGAGATTATATCCACAGGGGTTCGGACAGTAAAGGGGGTAGTTGGCTATGATCTTACAAAGCTAATGGTTGGGTCCGAAGGCACCCTGGGGGTTATTACCAGGATTATAGTTAAGTTACTCCCCCTGCCTGCATCCAAGAAGACCATCTTGGCGGTTTACCCCAAACTTGAGGATGCAGCCCGTAC
>PFIF01000189.1:4375-4733 GCA_002782605.1 Deltaproteobacteria bacterium CG_4_8_14_3_um_filter_43_13
ACTTTCTCAGGATTGGTTTGCCTATAGAGGCTGAAGCGATTCTGCTTTTAGAAGTGGACGGTGATCCCTGTATAGTAGACAGGGATGCTGCCAGAATCCAGGATATATGTATGAGATATGGTGCAAGTAGAGTGGAGATTGCCGAGGATGAAGAGAGCGAAGAAAACCTCTGGAGGGCAAGAAGGGCTATATCTCCTTCTTTACTTAAGATAAGCCCCACAAAGATCAACGAGGATATTACAGTTCCCCGCAGCAAAATACCGGATATTTTAAGAAAGATCAATGAGATTGCGAAAAGATCAGGGTTAGATATTGTCAACTTTGGGCATGCAGGAGATGGGAATATCCACGTCAATAT
>PFIF01000241.1 GCA_002782605.1 Deltaproteobacteria bacterium CG_4_8_14_3_um_filter_43_13
TGGATAAAAGAGGGTAATGAGGTTCGATACGTGGTTTGTACCAATGGGGACAAAGGTACAAAAAACCGAGAGCTTTCCCCGCACCGCCTGGCGGAGATACGAGAGGATGAACAGCTTAGAGCTGCTCAGGTGCTGGGCGTGAAAAGTGTGACCTTTCTGCGTCACAGTGATGGGGAACTGGAAGTAAACCTCGCTTTTCGAGGCGAACTTGCCCTTCTTATCCGTCAGTACAAGCCCCATGTTATAGTAACCCATGACCCATGGAGACCATATCTTCTGCACCCGGACCACAGAGCAGTCGGCTTTACAACATCCGATGCTGTGGTTGCCTCCAGAGATCATCTCTTCCTGCCTGCACAGACGTATGTAGGGTTTGATGCCCATTCTCCCCGTGAAATCCACTTTACATTTCCAGAGAACCCCGACCTTTTTGTCGATATTGCAGAGACCCTGGATAAGAAATTGGAGGCTATAGAACAGCATAAGAGTCAGATTGAGATTCACCCAGATTGGAAGGAAAGAATGACAGGGATGGCTATAGAGTTTGGTAAAAAGGCTAACCTTCAATACGCGGAAATTTTTAAAAGGGTTGTGCTTTAAATCGTAAATCGTGAATCGTGAATCGTGAATCGTGAATAGTAAGTCGTAAATAGAATAAACCGATTCACGACTTACTATTCACAACTTAATGTTCCTATGAGACTTTTTATATCTCCGATCCTGTGATCCCCCAGGTATTTTTCAATGCCTGAAAGAATGTCTACAGTAGCCTTAGGGTTAATGAAGTTTGCTGTTCCTACCTGGATAGCTGAAGCACCTGCAATGATAAACTCCAGTGCATCATAGGCATTCATTATCCCTCCGACACCGATTACAGGAATTTCCGTAACCTTTGCCACTTCCCACACCATTCTCAAAGCGATGGGTTTTATTGCAGGGCCTGATAGCCCACCGGTTATATTGGCCAATTTAGGGGTTTTCGTTTCGATGTCTATCGCCATCCCCCTTATAGTATTGATTAAAGATATGGCATCTGCACCAGCGTCCTGAACGCTTCTGGCAATCTCTGTTATATCGGTGACATGAGGAGAAAGCTTTACGATCAATGGGAGTTTGGTTGATTGTCGCACAAAACTTACTACCTCGAATGCCATATGGGAATCACTTCCAAAGATTATTCCCCCTTCTTTCACGTTCGGGCAGGAGATGTTGATCTCTAAGCCTGAAATGCCATGAGTGTCATCCAGCTTATTCGCCACATCACCGTACTCTTCTATGCTGCTGCCAAAGATGTTTACGATTATTGTGGCACCGCTGTCCCTCAAGTACGGGAGCTTTTCTCCAATAAAACGGTCTACTCCAATATTCTCTAAGCCGATAGAGTTTAACATTCCCCCTGTTGTCTCAACGATTCGGGGAGGCGGGTTACCGGTTCTTGGTTTTAACGAGATACCTTTTACTACAATCGCCCCTAGTTTGTCTAATCCCACGTAGGGGGCATACTCTTCACCATAACCAAAGGTGCCCGAGGCAGTCATTACCGGATTCTTTAATTGAATCCCACCAATATTTACAGATAACTCAACAGGCTCATGGTTCATAAAAATTCTTTACTCCCAGATTATCTCATTGCTGTCAAAGACAGGGCCGTCTTTACAAACCTTTTTATAAACATCCCCGCCAGACTTTGTCCTAACTATGCACCCCAGACAAGCACCCAGAGCACATGCCATTCTGGATTCCAGGGAGATCTGACATGATATACCCTTTTCGGCAATTATCTTTGATACCTCTTTTAACATGCTGTCTGGGCCGCATGCAAAGCAATGGGTAGACGAACCTGGACTATAATCTCTGGACTCAAGATAATCCAACAATAGATCAACAACTAATCCTCGATGTCCCAGTCTCCCGTCTTCTGTAGCTACTCTAACCTCCACACCTAATCTTTCAAACTCTTCCACACATAAAACGTCGTCCCTTCCTTTTCCACCCAGGAGGAGAATAAGGGATTTAAGCTTTGAACACTGTGAAATTATTCTCTCTGCCAGGCTAAGAAGGGGGGCTACTCCGATCCCTCCCCCAACCAAGACTGCTGTTCTAATATTGGTATCTATTCTATATCCATTGCCAACCGGGCCCAAAAGATCAATCTCATCGCACTCCTTCATCTCAGACATTATTTCTGTCCCTTTGCCCACTACCTTATAGAGTATCTCTACCTGAGAATCGCTGCCTGTATTTGCTCTTTGAATCCGGTGAATTACAAAAGGACGCCGTAAGAGAGGATCCAACTGGTTGCTGACTCTTACCATAATGAATTGACCGGGAGCTGCTCTGGAGGCTATCTCCGGACAATCTACCCCCATATTATAATAAGTTGGGGACACCTCTTTATTAAAGAGAATTTTTGATAAAATCTGGTACATTTGTTTTCCTATTTAGTTCACACTGAAAAATTCCCTTTTCCGCTTTCTAGTGCAGGTTTTTTTGACCCACCCTGTTTCGTAAGTCGTAAGTCGTAAATCGTGAATAGGATAAGACCCATTTACGATTCACGATTCACGATATAACTTAGCTTTGAACACATAATAATAGCGTCTTCATAGTTGTCTGAGTAATATCGGCGTCGTACCCCCATGGCTTCAAAAGCAAATTTATTATATAATGATATCGCAGGAAGATTTGATTTGCGGACTTCCAAAGTTGCAATTTCTGCACCTAGAAGTATAGAAAACTCAAGACCAAAGCTAAGGAGACTGGTTGCAATTCCATGGCGGTGAAAATTGGGGTGGGTTGCCAGATTTAAGATGTGAACTTCATTGGTTACCATCCAGAGACAGATATAACCAACTATCTTCTTTTTGTGGGGAGTGGATTTTTTGGCAACAAAAACCTTTGAACAATCAATATCCAGTTCTTGTTTAAAGGCATCTCTGGTCCAAGGGGATCTAAAGCAAAGATTTTCGATATCCAAGATCCCGTCAATATCTTCCCCTTCCATCTCTACTATCTCTAAGTCTGTTATCCGAAGATAGTCTTTCTCAAGACCCTGAAAAGTCAAGTCCATAGGATAGGACATTCCCTTTTTGGACACAGGTGAACACGGTTGTTTCATTGCTAAACAACCTTTTTGTTCATAATCTCGCTGGCCAAATTAATGTTCTTCTGTCCAAAAGATTTCAGTTGCATAGCCAATTCGTTTAATGTTTTATCTTCTCTGTAAGTAGAAAGCTTAATAAGCATGGGTAGGTTTACTCCTGTTAATACCTCTACCTTTCCTTCTTCCAAAAAAGAGAGACTCAGATTAGAAGGTGTGCCACCAAACATATCAGTTATTATCAAGACACCTTCGCCATTATCCAACCTTTTAATAGCCGTTGATATCTCTTTCATCAACTTCTCTGTGTCTTTCCTGGGGTCAACAGATATGGCTTGAATACCATCTATCTTGCCACCCATCATATCAGCAGCCGCAACCAACTCAGTGCCTAAATTGTAATGAGTTATTACCAGGATCCCGACCATTATTCCTCCATAATAAAAGTATGTGTTACTACTCAGGTTGTTTAGACTGTAGGCTGAAGGCTGTTAGTCGCGCATAATTTCCTCCTACAGGCTAACTGCCTACAGCCTATCCACCTGAGCAGTAACAAGTATTGTTCAACTAGCTTCTATATCCCTGTGTCTGATACTAACCGCATATTTTTCTTTATCAAGAGACTTGGCCAGTTCATTGATAATAGCTACAGAACGGTGCTTTCCTCCTGTACAACCAATAGCGATAGTCAGATATACCCTTCCTTCTTTTTCATATAGAGGAACCAAAAAGTGGATTAGATCAGAAAATTTCTTTATAAATTTTTTTGTTTCGCTCCTTTTTAAGACATAATTAGAAACCTCTGTATTTTCACCTGTGAGGTTTTTTAACTCTTCAATAAAGTATGGGTTTGGTAAAAATCTCACATCCATTGTTAAATCAGCATCATATGGCAATCCATATTTGAAACCAAAGGAGAGCAAATTTATAGTCATCTTCTTTAAGGAAGAGGCCTCACTAAAATATTTGTAAATAGCGTCCTTTAACTGATGAACATTATAATTAGAGGTGTCTATAACCTTATCTGCCGTGCTCTTTAAATTTGAAAGCCGTTCTCTTTCTAGTTTAATACCTTCAATGACCGATTTGCCTTCTGCCAGAGGATGAGACCTCCGGGTCTCACTGAAGCGCCTAAGCAGGATTTCATCAGAGCACT
>PFIF01000005.1 GCA_002782605.1 Deltaproteobacteria bacterium CG_4_8_14_3_um_filter_43_13
ACAGTTAATAATTAACCGATAACTGGTAACTGATAACTGGTAACTGAACTATACTTTGTGCCTTTGGTGCTCTGTGCCTCTGTGCCTACCTGAATAGTTATCAATTTTAGGGATTGAGCTTAAACAGTTTGCCCTACAATCTTTCGGACAGCATCTTCCTCACCCATGAGCTGGAGAAATCGTTTGAGCTTGTAGACATCTTTACTGGTGATATGTATTTGCCGATTCTGGATATTCTCCATGGTAGTAAAGGTATCGTAGGGGGTCGAAATCAATGGGATGCCAAAATCCTTGCAAGTATTGATTACAATGGGAGCCGGCCTTCGTCCTCCGGTCAGCAAAATACCGGTAACAACAGGGGGAATAAAAGGTACAGGTGAATTATCCACTGTTGGTCCAAGAAGGATAATTTTGTTAAAAACCCTGCGGAATAAATTTAACGAACCCTGAAGGTGAGAGGAACTGATGGAGGTGTTTTCCACCAGGCTATCCAGGCGTTCTTCTCCTGTCAGCACATCGCCCTTAACGATATCAACGATGTGACGAATGGTTAAACAAGCCAGAATCCGATCTTGAGGCACAATAAAGACAACGGGCAGTCCTCTTTCCTGAAAAAGGGGGACAAGTTTTCGGCGGACAGGTTCCAGGCTGTCAGGTAAAACCCGATTAATGATTACGATCTTGACTCTTCCGTTCAAGAATGAATTTACCGCCAGCACTGAATATATAGACATGCTCTCACTCTGAAATTTATCAACCAGCAAAACCGGACAGTCAAACTGGTTTACAAGATGACCATCGGGCAAATAAGGGGAGTCAGAGTCATGAAAGATTTGCTCTGACCCCATAATTACGAGGGCATCTTTTTCTTCCTTCACAACTTCATAACTTTTTTTGATGTTTTTAATCTGTTCCTTCCTGGTGGCTTTATCTCCTGGAGATTCTTCAGGGACAACCGGAGAGATGAGTCCTAAATCCTCCTGAAGACAAAGATACTCTTTCATTAAAAGGGCGTCTCTATCTATTATTCGTCCATCTTTAATCATGGGACGGGTGACAAAGGGCTTAAAAAAACCTGTCTGCATGCCTTTTGAATGAAAAATCTCTGCCATAACCCATGCTGCCAAACTCTGTCCCGATTGGGAACCAGTTGAACCAACGAAGATTTTATGCATTTATGCCTCATTCCTCAGGATTTGCGCGCCTTACATCTGGTCCACCTCTGGCGGATTACTTTGCGATCCCAAAGTTGGCTTTTTAGGCTCTTTCTCATTTCAAGTGGGTAGATTTCTCTCCCTTAATGGGAGTGTCACCAACTACTTTCCCCTCCCTTGATGGGAGGGGATACCTATTCTAACGAATTTTTTACTAAGTCAAGGAGACGCTGGGGTGCCATGGGTTTTGGCAAAAATAGGTTCGCGCCGGCATCGATGCCCTTTTGCGTATCCTCCTTGCTGCTCTTGGCTGTGAGTATAATAATGGGAACAGTACGGTATAGTTCCATTTCCCTGATTTTTCGGCAGAGCTCGAAGCCATCAATACCCGGCATGATAATATCCAGTATCATAAGGTCGAATTTCTCCTCACCTGCCTTTTCCAGAGCAACCTGACCGTTTAAGGCGGTTGACACCTCGTAGCCACAGGGCTTGAGCAGCTCTTCCAGGGCTATCAAAACAAGCTCATCATCGTCAACAACAAGAATCTTTTTAGACATTGCCTGTATTTCCTTTCTCTATTGAGTTGTCGCTGGCAATTGCGGGTAGGATGACCCTAAAGGTAGCCCCCTTTCCCACCTCGCTATCCACCTCTATCCGGCCTCCATGCTTTTCTACGATACCATAGCAGATAGAGAGACCAAGGCCTGTCCCGCTCCCTACTTCTTTAGTTGAAAAGAACGGGTCAAATATCTTGTGCTTAATTTCCGGTGATATCCCTGGACCTGTATCGGTAAACGAAATGATGACCTCCCCTGGCGCTCCATCCTTAGACCGGTAAAAAGAGCGGATTATGAGTTCCTTATCTGACTCCTGCTTATCTAAAGCATCCCTTGCGTTACTGATGATGTTTAAAAAAACCTGCTCGAGTTGAGAGGCGCTTCCTATTACCCAGGGTAATTCGGGAAAAAAATCCTTTACTATTTTAATATTGTGATCAAGGAGCTGCTGTTCAGTTATAAGGAGAGAATTGTTTATCGGTATCCTTATATCTAAAGGTTCAAAATGCGTTTCCGTTTCTCTTGAGAACTCCCGGAGATGGTTAACAATGGTGGCGATACGATCATTGCAGCGACCTATCAAACCTATAAGTCTTTCATTGGGGCAGTCTTGATGGAGATTCTCTCTGATACGATAAAGGATAGTCTGGGAGGCCATGAGGGGATTGTTTATTTCATGTGCCACACCTGAAACCAGATCTCCCAGTTCCCGCATTTTGGCGCCCTGAATAAGGGATGCCTCAGCTTTCTGGAGATCTGCCTCCAGCTTTCTTTTTTCGGTCAGGTCCTGGAAAATACCCACCGTTCCTATGGTTTCCCCCCTGAAATTTTTTAAGAGGGCGGCGGATGTATTAATGGGGATATCCCTGCCATTCCTGTCAACCAGGGTCATCTTATAATTGCTGAATTTATGGTCACGACGAAGGCTGCTCATGATCTTTCGAGCCTCGGCTATTCCGTCCAGATAGAGAATAGAAACGTGCTTACCGATAACTTCCTCCTTCTTGACATGAAGAATATCTTCCAGTCCCCTGTTAATACGGGTAAGAATCCCTTTCCGGTCAGTTGTTATAATCCCATCCACCGAGCTTTCGAGGATATTTTCTAAATAGTCTTTTGTCTCTTTTAATTCTTGTTCCAGACGTTTTCGCTCGGTAATATCCAGTGATATTTCCAGATATCCGAAAAGTTCACCCCTGGCATTCCTCATAGCGGTTATCACTGTTCTGCCAAGAAATCTTCCGCCGTCCTTTTTCCCTCGCTCTGCCTCTTTCTCTATTGCACGTCCCCTTCGTAATCCTTGCAATTCTTCCCTTTCAAGGAGACAATCCTCGCTATTAGCATAAGTCCTGGAAATATTCTCTCCGATCATCTCTTCCCTTGTCCATCCGAAAAGGTTTCTGGCGCCCATATTAAATTCCAGGATTTCTCCTTCAATATCAATGGCAACAATGGCATATTCAGTGGAGCTCTCTAAGATGTTGGTCAACAGTGTCGATATTTTTTTATATTCTTCTTTTGAATCTGCTAGCTCCTGAGTCCGCTGGGTTACAGCCTGTTCTAAATTTTGGGTGTACTTCTGAATCTGTTCTCCCATACAATTAAAAGAGTGCGCCAGTTGACCGATTTCATCTTGTTGTGAAATGTCAACCCGAAGGGAGAACTCCCCTTCCGCCATTCGGGATGAAACACTGGTCAACTGCAGAATTGGACGGGTTAGAAAACGCGCCAGTATAATCATGAATATCAAGGCTATTCCCAGGCTGGTTGTAGTTAAAATGACAACAGTTTTTTCAGTCTCATAAACCGCCTTGAAGATTTCCTCCTCATAGCTTCCGGCTGCTATAACCCACCCCAATTGGGGCAGATAGCGAAACTTCACAATTTTTATCCGAGAAGAGGTCTCTCCCAGTTCCACATTAATCCACGGGTAGCGAATTTCTCCTATCTTTGATCCCCCTGTGGAGATCGCCTTTTCAATCATCTCCTTGATAAAATAATTGCCCTTAGAATCTTCCCAGTGGCTAATATTTTCCCCCTCCTTCGTGGGGTGGATGATTAGATTGCCCTGCCGGTCCAGCACATAAGCATATCCGGTCTTTCCGATAACAATACTTTTCACAATTTCCCTTATTTTGGAAAGCTGAGGGGGTGGAATTAGGGAAGTATTTTCTATAACTGATAAGTTGGTTTCACAAAGGGCGTGGAGGGTATTAACGATATTTTCCAATTTCTGATCTTCCCCTGCTTTTAGAGCTGAACTGAACTCACTTGTTGCGAGGAAAGAAAAAAAAATCAAGGGGATGATAACTAAAAGAGAGATAATAAAGATGAGTTTATTCCTGAGTTTCCAGTCAGAGAATTTTTTCATGGGCAAAGGTAGAATAAGAAAGCTATGAAATAAGCATGGATTATCCAGAGCCCTCATAGCTTAACTGTTATAGTCGTTAAAATATAGATTGTTTTACGAAAAAAGTCTACCTCTTTTATTCTGGATCTGGAACTCCGATATAAGGATCAAAAATAGTTATGGCGTCACAAATAGATTCGCCGGAGTTATGTGAATG
>PFIF01000166.1 GCA_002782605.1 Deltaproteobacteria bacterium CG_4_8_14_3_um_filter_43_13
ATCTTCCGCTTCGTCAAGATGGGTGCCCCAAAAATCCTGCTCATGTTCGCTCCAAAGGAAATTTTTCATTTTTCAGGATGAACTAATTAAGTATTGTGTCCCCAGATTACAAGCATCGCCGAACCTGTCAGTCCGCCTGACCGGTGTTCCGCTATGCTTCATACCGGTAGGTGACTTTATCGCCAGCCCCCCCCCCCAAGGTTAATAAAAAAATGGAGAAAAGACATCCTCTAGACAACTTGATTCAACATGCCATCAATCTTGGGGTCAGTGACGCTAAGATTGTATCGGTGGAAGAGATTTCGGTAGAGGACCATCTTGCAAAAATGTGTGAAGAACCACAATGTGATGGCTATGGACAGACAATAAACTGTCCGCCTCATGTTATGAAACCTGATAGGTTCAGAGAATATATTGGTCAGTATAAGCTTGCCCTGGTCTTTAAGCTCGATGTCCCCACAGAGATACTTCTTACCGATGAGCGTAATGATGTAACCAGAATTATTCATGAAACTGCTGCAAGTATTGAGCAGTTTGCAATAGATGACGGACATGCAAACTCAAAAGGACTTGCCGCAGGTTCTTACAAGCGAATTTTTTGTAGCGGATATGATGAGTGCAGGGTTTTAAATGAAGGCGGCGATTGCAGGTTTCCTAACCTGGCAAGGCCATCCCTATCGGGGTTAGGAATTAATTTTTTTAAGCTGAGCAAGGCGCTAGGTTGGCAGATAAACAAAATCACCAAAAACAGCAATCCGGATGATGTCCCCATGGGAATGATGGCAGGGATAGTTTTGATAGGGGAGGGTGATTTGCGGCAGTAGATGCCTGCCGATAGGCTTTGTCAGAAATGGAAAGAGGAAAATAGAATACTGGAAAGGTTTTTATGAAGGGAATCAAAAAGTATATAGTTGTTTTCTTTGTCTTGTTTGTGTTCTTGCTGACCGCCTCTCCCACATGGGCGCTGAGTCTTAAAGGTCGCGTTGAGGAGCATACCCTGAAAAACGGCATGAAGATTCTCATGCTTAAGCGGCATTATTCTCCCACGGTATCCTTCTTCATGAGCTTTAAGGTTGGTTCTGCAGAGGAGTATTCCGGGATTTCCGGGACAGCCCATCTGTTGGAACACATGCTGTTCAAAGGCACAAAGGTGTTGGGGACAAGGGACTACATAAAGGAAAAGAAGGTATTGGATGAAATCGACAGGGTAGCTGTAAGGCTTGATAACGAAATACTTAAAGGCAAGAAAGCAGACGAGGCTAAGATAAGCAGGTTAAAGGCTGAATTGGGAAGATTGCAGAAAAGGCATAAAAGATATGTGGTAAAGGATGAGATAGATTCAATATATTCAAAAAACGGGGGGGTTGGTTTAAATGCCTCAACAAGCTACGATGTTACAAGGTACATGGTTAGCCTTCCATCGAACAGGGTCGAGCTTTGGGCTAAAATAGAGTCGGACAGGATGTTGAACCCGGTACTTAGAGAATTCTATTCTGAGAGGGACGTGGTTATGGAAGAGAGGAGGCAGAGGATCGAGTCTGACCCTGATGGGAAACTCTATGAAAACTTTATGGCAGCAGCATTTATAGCCCATTCGTATCGAAGGCCGATAATTGGCTGGGTGTCAGATTTAATGTTTTTAAAAAAGAGAACCACCGAGAGGTTTTTTAAGACCTATTATGCCCCAAACAACACTGTAGTGGCAGTAGTGGGCGATATAGAGCCCTCAAAAACTTTGGAGATTATAAAAAAATACTTTGAACATATTCCTTCTCAACCTATTCCACCGTTTATTCCCACAAAGGAACCGGAACAGATGGGAGAGAGGAGGATAAAGGTGAGATTCGATGCAAATCCCAGCTTGATTATAGGTTACCATAAACCAACTGTGCCTGATTTTGACGATTACGTATTCGATGTCATAGACAGCATACTGTCCAGGGGTCGAACCTCCAGGTTTTATAAAAGGTTGATAGAGGAGGAAAAGATTGCTGTCAGTGCAGAGACGGCTAACGGGCTTCCAGGCGCAAGATACCCCAATCTTTTTGCTGTATTTGCTACTCCAAGACACCCACATACCACTGCTGAGTTGGAACATGCCATCTATAGGGAAATAGAGAGGTTGAAAATAGAACCGGTAACGGAAAGGGAACTTAGCAAGATAAAAAACCAGTTACAGACTGATTTTATAAGAGCGCTTAACTCTAATTCTGGGCTAGCCGGTAAGCTCTCCTATTATCAGACAGTTGTTGGAGATTGGAGATACATAGAGGATCAATTGGATGTAATAGAACGGATAACCGCTCAAGATATAATGAAGGCTGCCGGGAAGTATCTTATCGAGGATAACAGAACCGTGGCGGAGCTGGTAAAAAAGGGCAAGGAATAGGGAAATAGAATGAAGAGAAGAAAGGCATCACTTATCTCGTTATCTTTGGTAGTCATAGCAGTAACAGCCTGCCTGTGCGTCGTAGTCGCAAGCAGAAAGGCATCTTTTGCTCAGGATGCTAATCCACCAAAGCATCCAGGGGATATGGTATTTAAACCCATGGCTTTTTCTCCTCCTAAAGGGGAGAAGATAGTCCTAAATAACGGTATGATACTGTATATCCTGGAGGACCATGAGCTTCCTGTATTGAATCTGTCTGGGGTTATCAGGACAGGCTCGGTTTATGAACCTGCGGATAAGGCAGGTTTGGCTGAGTTAACCGGTACGGTTATGAGGACAGGGGGTACCCGTTCTATGAGCCCAGACGAGATAAACGACCAACTGGAGTATATTGCAGGCTCTGTAGAGACAGGTATTGGAAGCGAGTCCGGGTCTGCCTCCCTTTCTGTGATGAAAAAGGATACAGACATTGGTCTCAAGATATTTGCTGACATTATGATGGACCCAGGATTTGATCAGGGAAAGCTAGACCTGGCTAAAAAACAGGAGATTGAAGCTATAAGACGCAGGAACGACAATCCGGACAGCATAGCCTTCAGAGAATTCAAAAGAATTTTATACAAGGATAATCCCAGAGGCAGGATATCCACGGTTGAATCAATTAACGCGATTACCAGAACAGATTTAGTCGAGTTTCACAACAGGTTCTTCCGCCCGGAAAATGTAATGCTTGCTATCTCCGGAGACTTTCAGAAGGATGAGATAGTGAAAAAGGTCGAGAATGCTTTCCATGGCTGGGAAAAAACCGGGATAAAGATACCCAGAGAGACTTCCCCTTTATATTCCTTTGAAAAATCCATAAATTATGCCTTTAAGGATGTGCCTCAGTCCACAATTATACTTGGGCATCTGGCAGTGAAAAAAACCCATCCTGACTATTTTCCATTTAAGGTATTGAACTTTATCTTAGGAGAATCTGGTTTCAATTCCAGGTTGACTTCAGAGATCAGGTCTAATAGAGGTCTTGCGTACAGTGTGGGGAGTATTTACAGGGGTGATGTGGAATATGGGGTATTTGCTGTCATATGCCAGACCAAATCCGCTACTACCTCCAAGGCAATATCCCTGATCTATAACATAATAAAAGATATAAAGAAAAACGGTGTCACAGAAAAAGAGCTTCGATGGGCAAAAGAGTCTATCGTTAATAAATTCATCTTTTCTTTTACTTCTTCTGCCAGTGTAGTTAACCAGCAGATGATCATAGACTATGACAACCTACCGGAGGATTTTTTAGAGAGGTATCAGGAAAACGTATCCAGGGTTACCCTTGAGGATATTAAAAGGGTGGCAAAAAAGCATCTTTACCCGGATAGATCCATTCTTGTTGTGGTGGGTAAAAGTAAGGATTTTGATAAACCACTGTCTGAGTTTGGTGAGGTTCATGAGATAGAGTTGAAGGGTGAGTAGAGATACATGGATAGTCGAGAGACAGACTGTGTTGAAGTCAGAAACCGAGTATGAGGACATTATCAGTAAGCATACAGGAAAGGAGCATCATAGTAAGCTCGACATATTAACCGATCAATTGAATGGCTTAAAAGATGTAGGATTCAAAGATGTAGATTGTTTCTATAAATACGGAATATTTGCAATGTATGGCGGCAGGAAGTAACATAAAAAGGAGGTAGTATAATGGATGAAAGAGATGTTTACATGGCTAAGGAGGCAGTGCAGTCTGCAATGAAGAAAGGCCCTATGAGGGTGGCAGTGATTATTGGAGCGATTCTATTGTTTTTATTGATTTTAAGGCCATGGGTCCAGATTGGGGCAGGTGAAAGAGGGATTGTCCTTAATTTCGGTGCTGTTCAAAAG
>PFIF01000194.1 GCA_002782605.1 Deltaproteobacteria bacterium CG_4_8_14_3_um_filter_43_13
TTTAACTATTATTGCTGAAACAATACCGAAAATGTGTTTATTACCACAAAACACATAATACCCATAAAACAGTTTTTTTGACAGGAAATATATCTAAGAAGCGAATAGCCTGCCCTGTCTATGAGGAGCCCTACGATGAACAAAACTATGAGGAATAGTTTGCCGGATTTCAAGAAATATCTTATGGAAAACAAGCTGGCCCTGGGGAGCATCAGTCTTGAACTCCTTGGTCTCACTGAGCGGAATCTTGTAATTTTAACAAACTATATCTGCTTTCCATTTCTACATTGTATTCTTTAACCTAATACGACCAGTTTTAAACAAAAAAGGCGCCCCCTCTTTGTTCTCTTTAATCTCAGAAACTAAAGGAAAGACGCCTTCATAACCACACCTTTGTGATTAGGGTTTGTAAACTTATGTATATCATAACTATAAATATGGTCGGGACAGGGGGATTTGAACCCCCGACCCCTGCGTCCCGAACGCAGTGCTCTACCGGGCTGAGCCATGTCCCGTCCTTGTTTAGTATCTTAACACAATCCTGAAGACATTTGTCAAGATTTTATCCCCCCTTTTATTAATCTGGCAGCAAAGAAGCCGTCCATGTTGTGAAGGTGAGGATAGGACTTAAAGAACCCCCGATTGTCAACCAGAGAACCACAACTGGCTGGAAGGACATCTGAAATACTGTCTAAAACAAACTCTGGGTGATTTGCAAGAAAATCATCAATAACCTCTTCGTTCTCTTCTGGGGTAACAGTGCAGGTGCTGTAGACCAGTACACCATCTTCCTTCAGACAATCTGCCAGATTATTCAAAATGCTAAATTGAAGCCTTTTAAGAGTGACAATGTCTTCTTCTCTCTTCTTCCATTTGCTGTCAGGGTTTCTTCTAAGCACTCCCATACCAGAACATGGAGCGTCAACCAGGATTCTATTAAATTCTTCTAAGAATCCCAAGGGAAGCGAGGCATCTTTTTTGAAGGCTTTCACATTGGTAATCCCCAGCCTTTTACAGTTCTCCCCAAGAAGGGCAAGTCTGGAAGAATTGATGTCAAGGGCAAATATCTCACCTCTATTTTCCATCAGTTGTGCCAGATGGGTAGCTTTGCCACCCGGTGCGGAGCAGGCATCGAGCACCCTCTCTCCTGGTTTGGGAGCAATGATATGAGCGACCAACTGGGATGCCTCATCCTGAACCTGAAACAAGCCCTTTTCAAAGGAAGAAATTGCTGTAATGTCAGAAGCGCCTCTAATCTGTAACCCTTCAGAGGAGCATGGGGTTAAAGATATCTCCTTTACATTCATTTCTAGCTCATGGAACAATTCTTGTCTTGATGTCTTTAATGTGTTGGTTCTGATCGTAAGAGGCGGAGTCTCATTATTGCTCTGGCAGAGATCGATAGTAGCTTCTAGCCCAAAGGTTTTCACCCATCTCTTCACCATCCAGAGGGGATGGGAATATACCACTGATATGTGGAGTTCGGGATCTCTTTCAATATCAGGGTACTCTATCTTATCCCGTCCCCTTTCAACTGCCCGGAGGTTGGCATTCACAAATCTTACTTTGCCAATATCTCCATAAAGTCCCGCCAGCTTTGCCGATTCATTCACGGCCGCAAAAGGGGGCACTTTGGTTAAAAAAAGGAGCTGATAAACCCCCAGCCTCATTATATTTAATACCCAGGGATCAAGCTTTTTGGTAGGAACCTTTGAGAAGCGACTTATAACCCAGTCGATCCTTCCTCGCCATCGAAGGGTGCCGTACACCAGTTCTGTTATGAAGGCTTTGTCTAGAGGGGTAAGGGAATCACTCTTTCTAAGGACAGTATTCAGAGGGATATCCGCGTATGCCCCCTGGGTGTCCACTTTCTCCAATATCTCCAATGCTATCTGCCGGGCTGATTTTATCTTTTCCCCCTGTGGATGACTTACCTTAAAAACAACTTCATTGCCTTTTTAACCTCACTCATGTCCACCTGAGTGTTGAAACAGGGCCCATAAGGTCGTTTGTTCAGTATGCCATAAACTGGAATAGGGTAACTGTCCTGAATGCCACTGGTAAGATCTCTCTCGCAGGCGGTTGCAATAATTAATTCTGGCTTGTTCTCCACTACAATCCTTCTGGCAATGGTTCCCCCTGTGGCTATAGAGAGCTTTACATCATTCTCATCGGCTAATTCCACTAACTCCTTGATTTCACACCTTCCACACCTTTCACAGTTTCTTACATTTCCTGTAATCCTTACCTTACATTCATTGTCCTGGAGACAATGGGGCATCAATAGCAGCAGCCTTTCCGGATTTACCTTAAAGGGCAGGGAAAGAACAAGCCGATTGTTTATCTCAACAAAGGACTGCTGAATTTTTTCCTTTGGTATCCCTAAAAGTCTGCCCAGAAATACCATTAATGGAAATACTATGTGTACCACAGCCCCCCTTAATTTATGAGAAAGAAATATTTCTTTCTCCATGACCACAGTTGAGATTAAGAGCACTATAACGGCTATTGTTACCAGGACGATACCCGCCAGAACACCTCCATAAATCAAAGGTAAACCGTGGTAAATATTGGTCAGTCCTATATACGGCACCCACCAGAGAAGAAAGGCTGCGGCAAGTAAAATCAGGCAGGAAAATGCCAATAGACCTATAAACATCGGTTTTTGAGATTTACCTGGCTTCTTTTTAATATCCTGTGATAAATTCGAATCCATTTTTACCTTAGGGGAGTCTCCAAATTGATCTTATGTTTGTGCCCTCTGAGAAAGTCGGCTGCCTCCATTTTTTTGTGACCCTGCAACTGGATTTCCTTTATCAAAAGAAATCCTTTGCCTGTAGAAATCGTTATGCCTTTTTCATCTATCTCTATAATGGTTCCTGGGACGATGTCCTTTGAATCTCCTTCCATAGCAATACCCTTAAGGATTTTGAGTATCTTCCCCTGAAGATGGGTAAAGGCACCAGGCCATGGTGTCAGTGCCCTTATCAGGTTTGAGATTTCCTTAGCCCCTTTTTCCCAATCTATTAATCCGTCTTCCTTTTTTAACATGGGAGACATGGTTGCTTTGGAGTGATCCTGTGGAACAGGTGTTATTTGCCCTTCTTTTAACCTATAGAGGGTTTCCATTAACAATTTGGCCCCTGTCTTTGCCAGCTTGTCATGAAGACTTTCGGCAGTATCGCCCTCTTCAATCTCTACTTCTTTTTGAAGCAGGATGTCTCCTGTATCCAGCCCCTCATCCATAAGCATGGTAGTTACACCTGTCATCTTCTCCCCGTTTATAATAACCCAATTAATGGGGGCTGCTCCCCTGTATCTGGGAAGGAGAGATGCATGCAAATTAATACAACCCAATCGAGGGATTTTAAGGATTTCTTTTGGTAAAATCCGACCAAAGGCCACCACAACAATCACATCCGGGTTTAATCCTCTCAGTTTCAAAATAAAGAAATCGTCTCTTATTTTTACAGGTTGAAGTACAGTGATGCCTTTACGCTCTGCGGTCTCTTTGACTGGTGGGGCTTTTAGCTTCCTTCCTCTCCCTTTAGGGCGGTCAGGCATTGTTACCACACCAACTATATTCTCTCCCCTTTCTACAAGGAGGTCAAGGGCAGGGATAGCAAAGTCTGGTGTCCCCATGAATACAATCTTCATATTTGAAATCCCTAAGAGGCTACTTAAATTTTTTCTTTAGCTTTTTTTTGAAGATATCCCTCTTCAATCTGCTGACCCGATCTATTATAAGAATCCCGTCTAAGTGGTCAATCTCGTGTTGAAAGGCAATGGCGAGCAACCCCTTTGCAGGTATCTGTATCTTCCTTCCTTGAATGTCCAACCCCTTAACCAGCACTTTCTCCTTTCTTTGGACAATCTCTTTAAGGTCTGGAACGCTTAAGCAGCCCTCTTCCTCAGCACACTCACCCTCTCCCGAGATTATTTCCGGATTAATCAATACTATAAGATCTTCTCCTTTGCGGGTCACATCAACGGTAATAACCCGAAGAGACTCACCAACCTGAGGGGCAGCTAAACCTATCC
>PFIF01000105.1 GCA_002782605.1 Deltaproteobacteria bacterium CG_4_8_14_3_um_filter_43_13
CTGTTGCCGTATAAAATATATATCGGGCCAATTCTTCGTATGTCGGCAACCCATCTCCCGAAAGGATGCTCTCCAGTTCGATGGCTTTTCCCAACTCAAAATAGCTGAACGTTCCGCCAAGCCCTTCTTTAAGATTCTCATCCTTCGCCTTTGGCACGCCATTAATGACCCTGCGAACACGCTCTGCTGTGATCTTATCAGCATAATCTTCGCATTCAACGAGGATGAATTTGCGATTGCTGCCGTCTTCCTTGTTGAGTTCAAGAACGGCATGGGCGGTTGTACCTGAGCCGGAGAAGGAATCAAGGATAACACTATTATCTTTGTTTGCACCTACCTGAAGTATTTTTTTTACTAAATCAACTGGTTTAGGGAATTGAAATGAATGCTCTACGAAAATCTGTTTAAGTATTTTTGTGCCATTTTCCGTTCTGACACCTGTTTCGTCCCATAACGATTTTGCTTTCGATGTCGCTTTTCGATTCTTCTCATAAATATTCCACCCGCCATCCTGTTTTTGTCTGGCAACAGCTCTTGATTCTTCAGTCGTATCCGCGATGTTCTTAAGTATCAGTTCTTTACCCCATCTCCAACAGCTATCATTACCCTCGCTATTCTTTGGAAACAGTTCTACTATAAAGTCTTTTTTCTTTTCTAATGAAATTAAACATTGCTTATGGCTATCACAAGATTGTGGATTAACATAAATAGGATAAAATAGGTTAGGTCTATTTGAACGATTAAATCTCGGATTTCTATTTCTTAACTCTCTTAACTCATATTTTCCTTTTTTGTCTTCGCATGGAAACCCTGATGTATCCTTTGGAAGCTCACTTAATTCTGTTCCTTCTGTTTTTGTGTAACACAAAATATATTCGTGAACTTTTGCAATTTCCAAGTAATCTTGGCCACCTTTATTAGCCAAAACAGTAATCTGCGAAACAAAGCGATTTTCACCGAATATTTCATCCATCAACATTCTCAAATGATGAACCTCATTATCATCTATCGAAACAAATATTACTCCATCATCACTTAATAGCTCCTTCAATATTTTTAAACGTGGTAGCATTATACAAAGCCATTTGTCGTGTCTTGTTAAATCATCGAGCTTTACCTCTTGTCCCAGCCACTCCTGCATCATAGGAGAATTGACATTGTCGTTGTAAACCCATTTTTCATTGCCGGTGTTGTAAGGCGGATCAATATAAATACACTTAATTTTCCCGGCATAGAGCGGAAGGAGCGCCTTAAGGGCTTTCAAGTTATCGCCATGAATGATGAGATTGTCATGGAGGCTGACCTTGTCGGTCAAACTCTTGTCCTTTTTCGGAATCAGCTCATGGTATTTGACGAGCAGATGGTGATTCTGAACGAACGATTTGCCTTTAAACTGAATTTGCGCCATAGATTTACTCCATTTGTGAGGCCTACCCATTTTTACAAGGAATCGAAGTTCATCCCGAACTTAAATAGCTTGCTTCATTTGAAATCCTAAATAACCCTTACTTGTTACCCCATTTAATCACTGATCAAGGTTTGATCCCGTGCCGACCTCTTTATCAGATGCCCTTGTCCTTCTGACATCCAAGAGTGTAAGTTTGTCAAACCTGCCCCTTTTTATTTTTATCTTTCTACTTTCTTCAGAGTGGTCAGAAAGTCACTTCTTTTTTCCAAACATTTTTTGATACAAGCTGAATTATTAGTTTTGATGTTTCAATGAAACCGTCTACCATTTCTTTTGTGATGCTCACTTCCTTGCCTTTCCTTGGATGAACCAAAGAATCTCTAACATCCTTAAAAAGCTCGAAGTTTTGCCATAAAGTTTCACCTTTTACGTTTCTAAGGTCACGACCGCCACCCTTTGCAATAAGAAAAAAAATTTTATCATCAAGTCTACGATACTCTTTACCTTCAAGTACAAATTGGCCAATATTTTCTCCTTGATTCACAAATCTCAACCGATTTTCTAGCAGAAAGGATCGTTCGTGGAGTTGGAAGGTATCTGGGGGCAAGGATGCAAAGTCGTCTAGCATATTATTCACAAAAGATTCAATGGCAGACCAAGCCAAGATAGTGGCAGGGATCAACAACCATTCGGATGCCGGCTCATTATCACGCACCCTGACTAAAGACCTTTCAGCATAGTCTAGATACTCCCTGTAGGTTAACATTCTTATGTATATCCTTTTGATAATGCGATCAGTCCGACTGTCGTGCTAACAGCCTTATTTATGAATGTTTTATCAATAAGTACCTCTGGTTCACAGCTCTTGGCTAAAAACAGTTGTGCAATCCGTTGCCTGTCCTGGAGGGATGACCGAGTACCCAAGCCACGATATGTTGGCAGATCTTGATCATGTTTAAATTGTGACATTTCTTCAGCATTTAAAGGATCTTGTATTTTTGAATTAGTTTTGGGCAACCTGTAATGATTAGATAACCTACTATGGTGATTTTGCAACAAGCCCGCAACGTAACTCCACCCCGTTAGAACTGATTCTATCAGGACCTTGTTTCTATAAGCTTTCCTGTTCTTAGTTTTGGTTTTCTCACTTTTAACTGCTTTGAATTGAGCATCGTGTAAAGAGAAGAATTTTTGCCCTGCTTCGATAAGAGCGGTATCGTTTAAGATGTCGGTACTCTTCATAATGCTATCATAACATGAATCAATAGTCACACCGGTAGTCGCCAAATATGGCTCATATACATTCCGGTCTAAAACATCAGAAGTCAGTTCACCACCTCTTTTTTTACCAAGATAGAAATTGATAATAAAACTACGTGCCCGCTTAACTGTTATCCTTTCGGATCTAGACCCACTATCGGGGAAGTCTTCACCTTCATTTAGTAACCCTACTTTTCGACACCAATTTCTTAGAGCATTTCCAAATATTGTTTCCTCAACCATTCTATCAAATGTATCATTCGAAACGGATATGTTTGTATTCGATATCAAAGCAACTTCTGTACGCTGCTCCGTACTTAAAAGGAAATATATGCGGAAGCCATGATACCGGTTCGTTTTTTGACCTTCTTTCTTTATTGCACTAATTCTGTGCTGCCCTCCCCATACTTTCAGAGGGGTTTCTGAATGATACTCGGTATTGTACTCCACGATAATATCATTAAACTCACGACCATCACTTGAATCCGCCTCCATCTTGCGATAGGTGGCATGGCTAAGAAGGAGTTCCCTATTTGCCCTATAACTCTCTGGATTTCGAACATCAAGTTTGGCGTTTAGGTCACACAAATTTGCTGCATCGCTCGCCAGCAAAGAACATTTAATGTAATATGAACCTTTTACGCCATCTTGAAAAACTATAATCGGCATATCATGTTGGGATTCCAGTGGACTAATAGTCTTCAAAAATTGGCCCACGGCTGTTTTTACTGCGGAATTATGTTTTGCGTTTATGTTAAAGATAATTTCCATGATTTGCCTCCAATCTAAAAGTCGATAGCGTGTAACGAGACAGTCGTGCAATACGTGCACAAAACAAAGTTTTGCCCAATTCCCCCAAACACTTTTTCTGGTATAGAAGTCTGGCGAACCATCTGCAATCCGGAATCTTTAATAGCCAGCTACTATTTTACACTTCCCAATCCTCTATTTTCAACCCCTCTACCCGGCTGAACTCTTGAACATTGTGCGTTACCAGCGTCACATCATAAGCCAGTGCTGTGGAGGCTATCATCAAGTCATTGGGGCCTATGAGCATCCCTTTCTTCGTCAGATCTGTACGTATTTGGCCATAGGTATCAGCAGCTTGATCATCAAAGGAAAGGCTTTTAAACTGTGAAAACAATTCAGCCAGAAGGGCTAAATTTGCCTCTTTTCTAACGCTGTTATATGCGCCGAAATACAACTCAGATTTTACGACAGAACAAAATAAAATATCCGAAACAGACAATGACAAGATTTTTTGCTTTACGGGTGAAACCGGCGGGTTAAGATAATGTATCCAAATGTTGGTATCCGGTAGATATTTCATTTAAGTTCCCCACGGATTTCATATTTACCCTGAGGTGGACGGGTTAAGGGATCGCCCTGCCAGGCGCCAGCCGTTTTTTCAAAAAAACCT
>PFIF01000116.1 GCA_002782605.1 Deltaproteobacteria bacterium CG_4_8_14_3_um_filter_43_13
GATGTACCCTCCTTTATGTTTTCTGCCTTTCAGTATACATTCCTTCGATGCCTCCTGTACTTCTTCAAAGCTTCCGATTTGCAATAGAGTGGTAGGTACATTTCCTCCAATGATATAATCTTCACCAAAGAAGGCCGCCGTCTTTTCTATATCCATTTCTGAACCGATACTTATGATACTCCTTTGAGTTATGGGTATATCCTCCCAGAAAGGTAGGTTTCTTTCGTGATCACCACACAGATGGATGAAGAATCTTTTGACCCCTTTTGCTATGAGTTTTTCATGGATTTCACAGATGTAGGGAAAGGCAAATTCTCTGAACATCCTGGGTGATATCAGTTGATTAGTCTCCATAGGTACCGATGTGTTGGCCGTAATACTTGCAGCACCGAACTCGCCTATAAACCAATCGGTATTTCTCAGAATAAAGTCCGTGACCTTTCTCATTACCTTATGCAGTGCTTCCGGCTCCTTATAGTACCACCTGAGCATCCTCTCCTTACCTATGACGGATGCTGCCATTGTGGAGGGGGAACCGGCATAGAGGTTTATAGGCAGACCTTTTTTCCTTAAAAGCCTTGCAAATTCCATCATCTTTGGAAACTGGCCTGCCTTTTTTGGGTCCGGATCGGGAAGTCTGTCTACATCTTCCGGTGTCTTAACAGGGTTATCGACGTTCCTGGGCGGAGTAAGCTGATTGGGTTCAGGATAGCTTATCTTTCCCCCAAACTCCCATGCCCCCTTGTCTGTCCATCCAAAGGAGAACCCGCCATCATGACCGTAGAGTTCTTTAGTAAGAAGCTGAACATTGAGGCACTTTTCAGGATCGGCAAAAAATTCTTTAAATGGTATGCCAGAAATCTTAGCAGCAAAACTCTGGATAAAAGGGTTAACCGGAACCCTGTCGATTTCTTTCCCTTCGATTAGTGCTTTCATCCTCTCTTCTGAGGTCATTCTGTCAGCTAGCATTATGGCCTCCATTATTCTCGAATATTAGTCCAGTAGCCTTTAGCTTATTCCCAACAGTTCTTTCGCCTTCTTCACCGCGGAAGCCGCATGGAGTGCATAACCGTCCGCCCCGATCTTATCGGCAAATGACTGAGATATGGGGCCTCCGCCTACCATTACCTTATACCTCTTCCTCAATCCTGCACCTCGGAGCATATCGATAACCCTTTCCATCCCCACCATGGTTGTGGTCATCAATGTTGACATGCAGATTATCTGCGCCTCTAGCCTTTCGGATTCATCTATGAACCTCTTTAAGGGGACATCTCTGCCGAGATCATGAACCTCAAACCCTGAAGACTCCAGCATGATCTTGACCAGGTTCTTTCCAATGTCGTGAGTATCACCCTCAACAACCCCTATGACAATCCTCCCCACTGTCTTTATAGAATCTGCTTTTATATGTGGCTTCAATACATCGATGCCGGCATACATGGCATCTGAACATACCAATAGCTCTGGTATAAAATATTCTCCATTCTCGTATTTCTGACCGACAACCTCCATCCCCTTTGAAAGGCCAGTGGTTATGGCCTCATATGCGTCAATGTTTGCCTGCAGGGCCTCTTTTGCCAACTCAACAGCCCTGTTTTCATCCATTGTTACGACCGCATCGGCCAGGTCATTTAGTATCTCAGTTTTGGTTCTTTGCATTTTCCCCTCCCATCTCAGGATTGCCCGGAAATTCCAAGGATTGAACAAACAATCTCTGGTAACCTTCAAAAGAGGAAAGGGGGAACGCTGCAACCTTTCCTGCAATTTTTTCTGCCTTTTGTAGTAAAGAAGGATTGCTCCCAATCATCTTCGCCCCGGCTATGCTGCTGTTTCCCAGGAAATTGTATTCCGCATTGGGCATATCATCAAGAAAACCCAACCTCTTTATGTGATCCAGCTTGAGGTTACGACCGAACTCCCCGGCGATATAAACAGATCGAACATCTTCAGGAGACATACCAGAATATTCTTTCAGAGCGCGAAAGCCAGAGAGTATAGCCCCTTTGGCAAGTTGTACCTGGCGAACATCCTTCTGGGTAAAGAGTATATCCTCTGTCAGGTAGAAAGCATGTGTACCCTTGTATTTTCTGACCCTGCTCTGAATCTCCTGTGATACATGTCCATCAGACGAAAGCATCCTACCTTTTGAATCTATTAACCCTACACGTATAAGTTCAGCAATTAAATCAATAATCCCCGAACCACATAAACCTAGTGGTTGCCGATAACCGGGGATAATATTTAGTCTAATTTCGTGTCCAATCTCAACTTCCTCTATTGCCCCTGGCCCTGCGGTCATTCCGCATTGGATATTCATCCCCTCCAGTGCAGGACCTGCAGCGCAGGATGTGGCTATTAAGCTCCCATTATAGGACAGAATAATCTCAGCGTTTGTCCCTATATCTATCAGTAGGGAAGTTTCTCTTTTTTCATGTATCCCTGTAGTCAAAATACCTGCCACAAGGTCTCCTCCCAGATAACTTGAGATTGCTGGAAGGCCAATAATCTCGGTCTTAATAAATTCATCAAAACCAAAAGGGGAAGCATCTTCGACTGTTGCACTGAGCGATACCGGAGTGTATGGATATTTTCCCATCCCTGTTATGTCCATACCGAAAAAGAGATGGAGCATCACCGTGTTGCCGGCAATAACAATACGAGAAATCTGTTCATAGGAGATTCCTGTTCTTTTTAACAGTCGTTTACACATCCCTTCGATCGATTTTCTGATCATACCTGTCATGGTGGCCGCATTGTTCGGGTTGCTTGCCGCCTGAATACGACTCATCACATCATGGCCGAAGACACGCTGCGGGTTAAGAGATGATATACGGGCTATGGTTCTCCCTTCCGGTATGGTGAATACCTCGGCCTTGAGGGTAGTTGTCCCAATATCAAAAGCAACTGCCATCTCTGAGTCAAGTCCGCCGTCAACCTCTAAAAAACCGTTGTTCACAACCTGAATGGATTTCGTATCAACTTCCGGGACCAGTACCTCCATATCTCCGATTATCTCTATCTGACATGCCAATTTCGTCTCAGGCTCTCCATTCTTCCCCATTATCCTGACTTTACACTTACGGCAAATCCCCTGACTCCCACATGCCGTGTCAATTTGGACAGAGGACTTCAAAAGGACATCCAGGAGGTTTTCTCCTTTTTCAGCAACCACTTTTTTGTCTTCTGGTAGGATCGATATAGTAAACTTTTCAGACATCATGAGTCCTCTTATAAACCAATTTTTCCCCAGCTTCTCTTGCAGCCTTAACCATGGCCCGCAGGTTCTTGGGAACGGTGCTTGTCGCTAGTCCGCAAGCAGGCGCCAGGATTGCTGATACCTCTATGGCCTTTTTGGAAGCCTTGTATGCCCGTTTTTCATCGGAAATGGCCAGAAGATGGGTTGAAACATTTCCCATAAGTGCCCTTCCGGGAAGGCGTTCTTGCAACTTTCGGAGGTTGACCACCGAATCAACGGAAAGGGCGTCCCATGAAATCCTGTCAAGGTGACTAATGAGAGGAAGGATATTCCCGCATATATGCAATATAACCGGTATCCTTTGGCTTTTAACCGAGTCAACAATACTCTTTATCGATGGTGCAATACATTCACCAAAGTGACGCCCACCTATGATATCTCCTGAGGCACCGGGATCGGATACCACGATAACATCGGTCCCTGCCTGTATCTGCTCACGGGCGAAATCGATGAGATGTGAGGTGATATGCCCGAGGGCATCTTTGACCTCCCTTTCTTGCCTTGCCATGGCCCGATACACACAGGTTGGTTCTATCAGGGATGTGAGAAGGGATACTGGCCCTGTTATATTGCTGATAACAGGGATGTTTTCTCCTGATAGTTCTTCTATTGCCTGTAGGGTAACTTTATGGCGTGAGTAGGCATCGGGTTTTACATCCAGTATTTCATCGAGTCTGTTCGCTATGTATCCTGTCACTCTCGGCTCCTTGAAAGGATCACCCAGATCTACA
>PFIF01000034.1 GCA_002782605.1 Deltaproteobacteria bacterium CG_4_8_14_3_um_filter_43_13
ATGTGTTGGGGAACTAATCCGCACTGACGCTTGGCGGCCAATGGCTCGCTCTCGATGTCGTGGCCGTTCAGGGCCGCCCGGCCGCTGGAAAGCCGTGTCAATCCGGTCAGGATGCGGATGGTAGTGGTTTTGCCGGCGCCGTTGGGTCCCAGGAAGGCGAACAGCTCGCCGACCGGTACGTGCAGATCGATGCCGTCGAGGGCCTTTATGTTTCCGTAGTTTTTTTCGAGTTTTTCGATGCGAATCATCTTTCTTTCCCTTCCTATCCAGATCATAATTTCTTGCTCACCGATAACCGTTCACCGCCCACTACCCCGTCTTCTTTCCCGCACCGCCTGGATATTGTCGGCGATCTCCATCAGCGGTTGGCGGCGCACCCGGTGGGGCAAAACAAGTTCAGCGGAAAGCCCGATGTCTGCGGAAACCACCTCCCTGCGGCCATGCCAGGCGGCAAGGGTCTTGGCCGTCTTCAGCATGATGATATCCCCCCGGTGACCATCTACTCCCACATCAAGGCAAAAAGAAGTAATTTCAAACAAAAGCGGCCGATCAATAACCACCTCCGGATAGAGGGCAGCAGCCCGCCCGATCCTTTCCGCCAGTTCCTTTGAAGTCTCTTCCCACTGTTTGCAAAAACCGGCCGGATCCTCATCAAAGGCCGCCCGCCTCTCCATGATAGCCACCCTGTCCTCCGGTTTCCGGACACCTTCGATGAGCACGCAGAGCCCGAACCTGTCTAAAAGCTGGGGCCGCAGTTCTCCTTCTTCAGGATTCATGGTTCCCACCAGGGTAAACCGTGCGGGATGGGAAAATGAGACACCTTCTCTTTCGATGGTATTAACTCCCATGGCCGCGGAATCGAGCAGCACATCCACCACGTGATCGTCCAGCAGGTTCACCTCATCCACATAGAGAATCCCCCTGTGGGCAGCCGCCAGAATACCAGGCTCGATCTGTTTTTCGCCTTTTTTAAGGGCATGTTCCAGATCCAGAGTGCCCACAACACGGTCTTCAGTGGCGCCCACGGGCAGCTCCACCACGCGCACCTTCCGGTTTACCCTTTTCACCGATTCCAGGGAAGAAATCTTTTTGCCGTATGCGGTCAGCATACATTCCCGGTAGAGATCGAATTCATCCTCAGGAGCAAGTTGAAAAGGGTCATTTTCAAAGACTTCGATTTCCGGCAGAACATCTGCGAGGGCCCGGACGGCAGTTGACTTTGCAGTCCCCTTTTCCCCCCGGATCAGAACTCCTGAAAGGGTGGGATTTATGATATTTAAAATCAGCGCAAGTTTCATATTTTCCTGCCCGACGATTGCTGCAAAGGGGTAAATCAGTTTGTTCTTTTTCATTATTTCTCCTTGATAATACTGATTAGCTTATCAGCCTTAAGCTCCTCGATTTTGAGATACCGCGCATTCAGCGCCCCGGCAAGACGGCCGGCCAGTCCGAAGGTAACAAGCCCGGGTTCCTCGGTATCCACTACAATATACATGACCCGCTGATCAGCGGCCATTTTAACGGCAAAGCCAAAGGCCTCCTCAACTGGTTTTTGATCTCCCATGGCCACATTGCTCTTGCCGTCTGTAATGATAATCACAATGGGCCGGGCCGCGGGATCACGCAAAAGATGGTTCCGGACCTGTTCATGGGCTGAGGCCAACCCCGCGGAAAGGGGGGTCCTGCCGCCCACCGGCATTTCTGCCAGAAGTTTTCCGGCAAGCTGCACAGAGGCAGTGGGAGGTAAATTGACAACAGCCTCATTTTTACGAAAAGAGACCATGGACACCTTGTCCCGTTTTTGATAAGCATCGAGAAGCAGGGACATGATTGCGCCCTTGGAGGCTGCCATCCTTGCTCTGACCCCCATGGAACCACTGGCATCCACGGCAAAGAGAAGAAAATTCCCGATCCTTTTTTCCCTGACCTTTTCCCGAATATCCTCTTTTTTCAAGACCACCGCCAGCCCGTTTTCCTTCTTTCTTTTAAGCTGGTGCGGGGCCGCAGCCCGTAAAGTAGCGTCAAGAGCAATGTCACCTTTCCTGTTTCCGGGCCTGCTCTTGATATAGCGCCCCTGTTTTAATGAAACCCTGGTACGGGAGCGTCGTCCTGAACCCCGGCGGGAAACCCTGTCCCTGGGGGATACAATTTTTTTTACCGTAAAAGTAGAGCCCACTTCAAAGATCTGCTCGGAAGACGCTTTTTCCCCGGGCGGCTCAACATCATCTGTTTTATTTGCGTCCCGGGGCTCATCGAAGGAAGGCTGTGACTCTTCAGCAGGCTGCGCATCTGATTGTGTATCTGGACCGTCATTCGATTTTTCAGTTTCCGGCGGCTGATCCTGTTCATTTTCATTCGTATCTTCATTCATGTCTTCAGACGGTTTTTCTTCAGACTGGTCCTGTGGCGGGGGCGGCTGCGCATCCCGTGTCCGATGGGCAAGTACAAAAGGCGCCACCTTTGCAATATCATCCATAGTAACTTCAAACCGAAGCTCAAGCGCAGCATACGCCCTGGCCGTCTGCTCCATGACAAGGTCGGCTCGGTGGCCTGCCACCAGGTTTTTTGTGCACAGCTCGGAAATAAAAGTTCTAAGGTGTTTAGGGCACCTGACCCCCCTGAGACATTCCCTGGCCGCCGCTATCTGCTCTTTAACCTGATGGTTTTCCTTTTTAAACCGTTTCATAAAACCTTTAAAATCAAGATCAAAGCTCTCCCGCCGCTCCATCAGCTCAATCCGTTGTTCAGTATCCGTTTCCCCGGCAACATCCACGCAGAGTCCGAACCTGTCTAATAGCTGGGGCCTTAGTTCCCCTTCTTCAGGGTTCATGGTCCCTGCCAGGATAAATGAAGCCGGATGCTTAAATGAAATCCCTTCCCGCTCAATCCTGTTTTCTCCTGAAGCAGCCGCATCCAGGATGATGTCCACGATATGGTCGTCTAAAAGATTCACCTCATCCACGTAAAGGATCGACCGGTTGGCTTCGGCTAAAAGTCCGGGCAAAACAGAGCGTTTGCCTTCCCTGACGGCCAGACTAAAATCGATTCCGCCTGCCACCCGGTCTTCCGTGGCGTTAAGCGGCAGGGTCACCACCCGAATCTTCCGACGTTGAATTTTATAATCGGGTGCTTTTTTCCTGCATCTTTCACACATTTTGCTTTCATCATCAGGATCACAAAAACAGGGGCATCCTTCAACCACCCTGATCTCGGGCAACAATGCCGCCAGTGCCCGCACCGCGGTCGATTTGGCCGTGCCCTTTTCCCCCCGGATCAAAATGCCGCCGATCTTCGGGTTGACCGCATTGAGCAGCAATGCAAGCTTTAAGTTTTCCTGTCCGACAATGGCTGAAAATGGATATATTTTTCTAAACATCATCTCTATTCCGTAAGTTCTTCAATTTGACCTTCCATTTCCAGATATGCTTCTCTTAAGCTCTTTTCCATCTCCTTGTCAGCGTTCCACATCCCCCGGCTGATCGCTTCCAGAAGCTTATCCAGTATATTTTGAAGCGCATACGGGTTTACTTCCTTCATCCATTTCTGCATGGCAGGATCAAGGGCGTATTTTTCCGCAATTTTTTTATACATCCAGTCGTCTATTACTTCTGCTGTGGCATCCCAGCCGAGGACCACGTCCATCATATGGGAGATGTCCCCGGCGCCTTTGTAACCGTGACGTTTCATTCCATCTAACCACTTGGGATTAACAAGGCGGGAACGCAGGACATGCTTTGCCTCCTCAAAGGTAGTGCGCATCTTCACCCTCCTGGGGTCGGCGCTGTCGCCTACCAGGGCAAAGGGAAGTTCGCCGCGCACGGTCTTTGCCGCCACAATAAGACCGCCGTAGTAATTATAATAATCGGTGCATGACAGCATGTCATATTCCCGGGAATCCTCATTTTTAACAGTCACATCCATGCGGGAAAGAAGGCTTCGGAACGCGGCCGGCTTCTGCTTGCCATAGCTCCCCTTGCCGTATGCGTGGGCCGTGTAGCGGATGTAGTTGTTGCCCAGATCTTCCTGGGTCTTCCAGTTTTTAGATTCAACAAGCTCGGATACGCCTGCTCCGTATGTCCCCGGTGGGCAGCCGAAAACCCGGAACG
>PFIF01000009.1 GCA_002782605.1 Deltaproteobacteria bacterium CG_4_8_14_3_um_filter_43_13
CTCTAAAGGATTCGAAGGATTCTCAAACCTGCTGTACCGCTGGTTGAAAGAAGCGGCAGACGCAGGATTGTTGAAGAAAGGATTGAATCTCGAGGAAATTGCAAACTTTATTTTCATCTCCCTTAACGGGGCCACCAGCTTATTTGTGGCGACAAAAGACCCCAGAATCTGGCAGCATACAATCAGGCAGCTAGAATTCTACGTTAATCAGTTAAAAAGAGGATAGTTACTCTTCCGTATGAACTTTTTAAGACAAAGAGAAGTTTAGAGTTTTCGAGAAGTAGATTTCTTAAGAGGAGGTGAAGGAAAAGAGACTTATTAATAAAAAGAACCTGTCACAATACGTACTCATAAGAAAGGAGAACGTCATGAAAAGAAGATATGTTTTTTTAAGAATGATTGCCCTGGTTTCAATCATGATTCTTTTGGGAAGCATACCTTCTTATGCAGAAAAGGCTAGAGGTGTAACAGATGACACCATAAAGATTGGACATTTTGTAGATATGACAGGAGTGGCTGCTGCCGTGGGTATCCCCGTAACCAATGGGATAAAGACGCATTTTCAAAATATCAATGATCAGGGAGGAATCAACAGCAGAAAGGTAAAGTTCATCGCTGAGGACGATCATTATACGATTCCCGGTGCTTTCGCTGCTTTCAAAAAACTGATCTTTAAAGACGAAGTTCTGTCCATTCTCACTGTCGGGGGGACAGGTCAGTCCTTTGCCCTTATGAGACAGATTGAAGAGCATAAGGTTCCCGTAATAACTGCGAGCGCTGCAGAGGGATTAACAACTCCAGTGAAAAGATATGTATTCACACCAATGGCGAGTTATGATGACGGGCTAAGGCTTATCATAGATTATATCATGAAGGATCTAAAGGCAAAAAACCCGAAAATAGCACTCGTCTGTCCAGATAATGAAGTTGGTAAAACCGGTTTGCGGGCCATAGAAAAGTATCTTTCAAAGTATAACTTAAAATTGAGTAATAAGACAATAATTAACTTCGGTGAGATTGATGCAACTTCCCAGGTCTTGCTTTTAATTAAAGAAAATCCAGATTATATAATCCTTCATGAGGCCGTCGGTGGCGTTATTTCGTTTTTTAAAGCTGCAAAGAGATATGGTTTAAGAAGTAAGGTCCTCGGGTCATTTTATGTCAGTGATGAGGATAATATAAAAGTTATTGGAGATGCCATGAAAGATGCCTTGGTGACAAGCTCCATTGGTTATTGGGACGATAATGCTCCTGGAATGGCTGAACTGAGAAAGATCACCAAGAAATACGATCCTGAGACGAAGTGGATGACAAAAAGTTACATAGAGGGTTATCACGCTGCAATGGTCTGTGTAGAAGGGCTAAAAAGGGCAGGTAGAAATCTAAATCATGAAACTCTGGTAGAGGCTTATGAAACCTTTAAAGACTTTAATACCGGTGAAATTTCGGGGCATGTAAGTTACAGCAAGAATAATCATAAAGGCGGAACGACGAACAAATTGTATAAAGTGGACCTAAAGAATCAGACCTTTATGCCGATTACCGAGTTTAGGGAGCCAGCTTTCAAGGATTAATAACCAAAGAAGATTCTGTGTCACCCTTAAAACAAGTGTAAAGGAAGGGAGGAGTAATTAAGACATAAAAGCTCGCTAGAATAATAAAAGCAGGCAAACAGGCGTTAGGTATTTAGAATAATCGAGAAAGGGTATTTCACAGCAGAGAAGACCTTAAAAAATATCTGGCGATATGCAAAAGATACATAATAGGAAACAGAGTAAATACAAGTAAAGGAGGGGATGAAATGTCTTATCAACTCAATGAAGAACAAAAGATGTTTTATCAGAGCACAAGGAGGTTTGCCCAAGAAAAATTGGCTCCCCTGGCTGCTGAGATAGATGAAAAGGGAGAGTTCCCAAAAGAGGCGTTCGAGCAACTTCAAGAGATGGGTATCCTCAGCCTGGTTTTTCCCGAGGAGTACGGAGGGGCAGGGGCAGATCATCTCACCTTCTGTTTGGCTACGGAAGAGGTGTCGAGAATAAGCGGAACTCTCGGCTGCCTTGTGCTGTACCAATCCTTTCCCTTCTCCCTGCTCAAGACAGGGGGTACCGATACACAAAAAGCAAAGTACATACCTAAGCTCGCCAGCGGAGAGCTGATTCATTCATTCAGCATCACCGAACCACATGCGGGTTCTGATGTTTCAGGGATCAAGACGAGGGCGACATTGGACGGAGACCACTATGTGTTGAATGGAAGCAAATGCTTCTGTACCCACGCGCAGGCAGCAGGAATCGTGACGGTCTTTACTACCACCGATCCTGCAAAAGGGAGTAAAGGCCTGAGCGCCTTCATCGTGGAGAAAGATACCCCTGGTTTTTCCATAAGCAAGATCGAACAGATGATGGGCCTCCGAGGGACATCCTCATGCGAATTGGTATTCGAAGAGTGCCGGATTCCCAGGGAGAACCTATTGGGTAAGGAAGGGGATGGTTTTAAACTTGCGATGGTCACCCTCGATGAAGCCCGACCTGGATCGGCAGCCATGGGTGTGGGCATAGCTCAGGGAGCCTTAGATTATGCCTTAAGATATGCGAAAGAAAGGGTTCAATTAGACGGGCGGTGGACGGTAGATGAGCTGGCGGACCTGATGCCCAGGACACTTGCCGCTAATCTAGTGAACCCTATGCCACCGAAGAAGGGTTAGTTGCCGGGACGCTGATTACCCTGCATCCAAAACTATGCCATGTTTCCTGAGTTTTTATACACAGTGTTTCTAACCCATTGAAATAAATGAGGAAAAGAAATTATAGAAGTAGAAGGCAACATTTTATTAAGAAACGGTTGGATACAGTTCTCCTTGAATAATGGGACGTAATTTCGTATCAGGCGGGGTAAAATCGAAAACGGCTTTTAAGAAGGACATTATAATCTTATAGGTAGCCCCCCACAGTATTTCATCTGGCTGGCCGTCTTCACGATGGATAAAACAGTCATGATCGACCCAATCGTTATCGAACATCTTTCTAAACCTTCCTTCTACTTTTAGTTTGTAAGTGGCATAGTCGTTATGGTTAAACAATGATGTCAGGGGGAGTCTGAGAATTTTATCCACTTCCCAGTTTGGTTTGAGTTTTATCTCTTTTTTCATTATCCCTACCATTGGGAAGACCAACCTATGGAACAATTCTAACCTGTAACACCTCAAAGCCCCCAAAAAATCTATCTTAAAGGGGTTGAGTCTTATCTCTTCGAAGCCTTCCCGAAGGGCATTCCCTAGAAAATACATGATGGTTTGGAATGACTCCCTGTTGTTTTTCTTGTTCATCTGGAACCCTATGCCTTTCTTCAATGGAAGGATGTAGGGGATTATCAAGTGGCTCAATATGAGGTCCATCCATTGGTTGGGATGTCCCCCTGGAAAACACAAATCCCCTGGCTGTTGTACATTAACTGATCTTTTATTCAGTAAAAAAAAGTATTTGTCCTCTGAATTACCTTGTATTGGGTATTTCCCGAGAAGGACAAGTACCCCTGCTGTTTCCCATTTGACTCCCCTCTTTTTCTCTTCTCGAATGAATGACATTTGTTCCCTATAATCCAGGGGAAGTTCAGCAAGGGCATGAACGATCCTGTTTTCTAATTCGTCTTTCAATTTGTATTAACCCTTTACATATTCTCTAGCTGTCCTTTAGCGCCCTTTGCACAACCTACCAAGAGCTTTGAAGAAGTACCCTGAGAGCAAACATCGTCAAAAACCGGAAGTCGTAAATCGTGAATGGGTGTTATACCTTTTATTTACGACTCGCGACTTACGATTTACGATCATAGATGGGTCAAAATTTATCCCGTTGAAAAACGGGAAATGTATGCTGAAGCGAAAAGTGGTACTTTTTTTTTGGTAATGTCAACCGAAAATTGACCATCTGTGATAACCTAATTTTGACCACCCCTGAGCGCTGTTTAAAGTTCGAGAT
>PFIF01000205.1:0-15238 GCA_002782605.1 Deltaproteobacteria bacterium CG_4_8_14_3_um_filter_43_13
TTACTAAATTTATGGACAATCTTATCCAGCAGTTACAGTCAACAGAGTGGAGTGGAAGGATTGCTAAGGTGAGCGGCTCAACCGTATATATAAATGCAGGCAAGGATGTGGGATTAGAGATTGGAAATATCCTGAGGGTTTACTCGCTGGGCGAAGAGATATATGACCCCCAGACCCATGTCTTATTGGGCAGGGAAGAAGGCCCATTAAAGGCTGAATTGCTTGTTACAGGTTACGTTGATGCCAATCTAACCAAGGCTACTATCAAATCCGGCGCAGGATTAACTGTCAATGATGTGGTTAAACTTAAGGCGCAGTGATGCGAACGAGGCTTCGTAGTCTTATCTCGACACTGATCGCTGAAACCGACACTGAATTTAGAGTTTAGTATTTGTAATTACTATGAATAAGGAGTTTATGATGAAGAATACTATACTGCTTTCTCTGCTTCTCATTATTGTCCTGATGGGGTGTGGTACCCCGAAGGAAGCCACTATAGGTGTAGGCAATGAAGGAGCGATAAGGATTGTCTGTAATCCCAGTGATGCAGAGGTTTTTATAGACGGAGCCTCCATGGGAGAGGCAAACAGATATGATGGGAACCCTGGCTACATAAAGCTAAGCAGTGGAACCCACAAGATAGAGATAAAAAAAGAGGGGTATGCTCCCTATACCCGAGATGTCTATTCCAGTAAGTCGCTTCAAACAATCGAGGTAACATTAAGAAAGTTGAGTAGATAACAATATAATGAAACTCCCCGCAGCAAGTTACGGGATATCCAAAAATATTATAAATTTTTGTTATTCTGTATTCTGTTGTATTCTGTCATTCCGTGCTTGACACGGAATCCAGTCTTTTAGTTTTCTGGATTCCTGCTTTCGCAGGAATGACATATGGAAACCCTGTAGGTTGCTACAGGGAATTATGGAAGAGAGATTCTTTATGAAACTCTCATGACGGCACCCGTCACAAAGGATAATGAAAATTACCCCTCCCCCTTCCCCCTCCCTCAAGGGGAGGGGGTGAGGGGGAGGGTGAAAGGTATTTTCAGATGAAAATATGTAAATCAGCAATCTGTTTAATAGTACTGATTTTTTTACTTGCCTCCGTTTCCTTTTCTAAAGAGGTAAAATCCTCCAGAGACCAGGCTGTAGTTACCTTCCTCCAGGGGAAGGTCTATGTTTTGCTAAAAGGGGAAGCAAAAGGGACCCCCTTGAAGGTACATGATATCCTCCATAAAGAGGATAGGATAAATACAGGTGAAAAAGCCTTAATAGAGATAAAACTACCGGATGGAAGCTTTGTTCGATTCGCAGATAATACAAGCTTTACAGTCAGTGACCTGAGCTATAACAGGGAAAGTGGGGATAAAAATTTTGGGGTTAAACTGTTTCTGGGAAAAACCTGGGCCAATGCTAAGGGATTCCTGGGAAGGGGGAAAAAATTTGAAATTTCCAGTGAAAATGCCGTAGCAGGGATTAAGGGTACTATCTATCGAATGGATGTCAGCAAAGATAAATCAGTGCTGATTAGAGTTTACGGTGGGAATGTATATGTGACAAGTCCGCCAAAAGAGATCCCTAAACCTGTATTTGAAATTGGTGCGCCCAAGGAGGTTCCGGGGCCCAAAGAGGTCCCTGGCCCCCGTGAAGTTACCTTGAAGGAGTGGGAACACATCGTAAAAGAAATGCAGCAGATTGTAATTACCCCTGAGGGTAAGGCATTGAAACCTGTTTCCTTCTCATCAGAAGAGGATATTAGTGATTGGGTTCTTTGGAATAAAAAGAGAGATGAACTGATAAAATAAATTAACGCTCCAATATCTTATCGTGGCATTTATCATCCATAAACCTTTTGTTTAACTGCAAAACCTTACCCCTCACCTACCACATAATGGGCATACTGTTTGAAATACAACCAATCGTTTATCTGCAGGCATATTCATTTATCTCTTGCCTTATGGTGATAAAATGAGGATCACCTCCGAAAAAGTTGCGAGAATCTTAAGGATTCAAGGGGTCAAGGAGTCGAGGATTCGAGTGAAATGCTGAAATTGAAAGGGTTCCAGGGGTCAAGGATTCAAGTGGTTAAGTTCCGTTCACTTGAATCCCAGTACCCTTGAATCCTCGAATCCTTTTTACCAGCTAAATGGGAGAAGAATCTAAAATGGTTAGTGCCATATTAATGGCTGGATATAACAACAGGCGAGCAGTAAAAAAATACAGCAGAATAGTTGCGGAACATTACGGCGAAAAGTTCATAGAGACAGGATACAAACCTTTAAGGGAATTTAAGATTGTTAAGGATGGACCTGTAATAAACAAACCTGTGATTCAGTTTATACTTGAAAAGCTTTTTGATAGTGACTTAATTGATGAGGTAGTCATTGTGGGCCATAAGATGCTTCTTGAGCGACGTCTTGGTAAATTTCTCAGGAAATTCGACAAGCCGTTCCGAATTGAAAACCAGAATTCAAAAATCCCTCATCATGCAATTGAGCGGTTTGGTGTGATACCTAAAAAGGTCAAGCATAATTCTTTCGCAGGGAACGTAATCAAAGGATACGCCGCCAGTGCTGCTTACAATGATAAAAAGCATGCGTTATTTGTTGCCTCGGATACGCCGCTGACTACAAAGGAATTTATAGAAGACTTTCTCCATATCGCTCAAGATTACCAGCATCATTCCGCTGCAATCTTTCCTGCCGTACTTATTGAAGGAGATCATGACAAGCTGGGCAGAAGACCTCTCAATCTTATCAATGATACAACTTATCAGGTCTCTAATGTAAAAGATGAATCTGGCAGACAGGGGTTCAGGTTTTCATCTCTAGCACTTGCAAACCCAAATCTTATAAATGTGAATAACATGAACACCGCCTATAGTCTTCGCAAATCGCTTAATCCAAAAGTTCAGATGGAATTATTCAGAATCACTCATAACCTGGGATATTCAAATGTATATACCAAATACTTCATTAGAAAGGATCTGAGTATAAAAGAATTTGAAAACATCATTTCACAGTTTTTCCAGGGCAGACTTACAATTATACCCATGATAGGTGAAGATGCAACCTATGATTATGATGGCACTGATGCAGAATATCGAGAGATAACAGCTATGCTAAATAATACTCAGGCAGTGCCCCCTCACCCGTCAACAGACTCCTGAGCGATTACAATTTGTTTGACTTTATACCATATATAATCTAAAATCCCCACTAATCTAACTGTGTACTTTGGGAGAAGATCCTAAATAATGCATATTGAGGTCACCAGAATCCTTCTAAAATGGGGGAAAGACCCTATGGAGAGAGTAATGAAGAGAACGGTTTTTTTTATTATTTTAATTGGTTTGGGGTTTATGTGCGGCACTGTCCCTGCTCAGGATAAGATTCTGGCAGAAGGTATGGCAGCCATTCATAGTAATTTAGTGGATATCGCCAGAGACAAGGCCATTGACAATGCCCAGCGTAATGCAGTAGAGAGAGTTGTGGGCGTTATGATTACGAGTAGTACAGAAGTCGAAAATTTCCAATTAAAACTCGATCAAATCCTTTCTGAATCCAGAGGCTTTATCAATACTTACAGGGTTATCTCGGAAAAGAGAGAGGGCGATATGTACAGGGTGACTATTGAAGCCGACGTTGGAAAGGGAAAGCTGAAGGAGCGTATGGATGCTGTCAATCTTATTATGATGAGAAAGTCCAAACCACGCCTGATGATTATTTTCGGTGGACAAGCCCAAAAGGATGCCGTTGCTGAAGCGGCCATGACCAGATATTTTATGTCCAACGGATTCAAACTCGTTGATGCTGAAATTGTCAGAAAAAACAGGAAGTACGAACAACTTCAAACCCTTGCCGGGGATCAGAAGATGCTGGCTGAGATGAGCCATTCCTTCGGTGCAGAGGTCGTGATTATCGGCAGTGTTGATGCTGCAGTTAATTCCTTTACAGTGGCGGGTGTTGAAGTGAGCTCAAATAAGGTTACTGTTTCTGTTAAGGTCATGAATGGTGATACGGGGGAGATAATCTCGACGGACAGTGAAAGCAAGTCGGCACCAGGTATGAAAGGGGACTTTAAACTGATAACGGAAGAAGTAGTTGTAAAACTGGCAAAGAAAATGATGGAAGAGACCCTGGATCGCTGGTCTTCTGAGTTAACAAATACAGTTACAGTCAAACTATTAGTGTCAGGCCTTGATTCCTACGAGGATTTAATGCGGTTCAAAAATCTTCTATCCATGGCAGTAAAAGGGTTCAAGGAGATGTACCAGCGTTCCTATGTTCAGGGAAGGGTTGAGTTGGATCTGGAGATTAAGGGAAATACTCAGGGTTTAGCCGATGATATTGCGGCAATTACCGTAAGTGGTGGAAAGGTTAGGATAGTAAAGATAACCCAGAACCAGATTGAAGCAATGTTCTTACACTGAGGGCAATGTACCTATCAGCATTCGATAGACACAACCTATATTTAAGGCTGATCGATTCGCCAAAAATTATAAAATGAAATTGAAAGGGTTCAAGGGTTCAAGGGTTCAAGGGGTTAAGTTCCGTTCACTTGAACCCCAGTACCCTTGAATCCTTGACCCCTTTCTCCCAACTAATTGGGAGAAGAACCAAAAATATTAAGGGAGGTATATAATGATTAAGTCAAGAAATTATCCGATGATTCTAATTACTATGTTTATCCTGACTCTTCTTTCTAGCTGTGCCCCACTTGAGAGTTACAGGACCGGCGATGAATTGAGTAAGGCGAACCGCTGGGAAGAAGCCATACCTTTTTTTGAGCAGGCAGTGAAGGAGGATCCTAACAAGCAGGAGTACATAGATGGACTGAACCTGGCAAAGCGTGAGGCGGCTAAGGTGCGTTATGAGAAGGCAAGACAGGTACTTGCTTCTGCTCCTGAGGGGAACCTCTCTGTGCTCGAGCAGGTGGCGAAGGAAGCTGGTATTGCCTCTAACCTGGATCCTGAAAACAACGCCATTAAGTCTTTCGCCAGTGATATCAAAGGGAAGATTAACACCCTTATGAACAATCTTAAGTCGTTGTCCAGTCAGGCAGAAGTGGAGATGCAAAAGGAGGATTGGATAGCTGCCGTGGCGAAATTAAGACAGATCGTTAAGATTTCTCCCACCTATGAGAATGCAGCCAATAGACTCCTCAAAGCGGAGCAAGAAGGGACAAAAATGTTATATCAGCAGGGTCTTGCCTTCAGTAAACACGAAGAATGGGGGCTGGCAGTTCATGCCTTTAAGTCTTCTATGGATATCAATCCTAATTACCTGGATGTAGCCAAACTGTATAAGGATGCTGTGTCAAGGGATAATGCTGATTATTACGTTAGTGAAGCTGAAAAGGCAAGACAGGGAAAGGACTGGGAGAGGGCTATCCTGCTGCTCGAAAAGGCTGGTAAATACCAGCCTGATAACCGTGATCTTGTGAAAAAGCTGGAGGACATGAAAATACACATCGGGCAGATATATTTCGAGGAAGCTACCAGATTGGTCAATCAGGGCAAGTTCTATAAGGCATTCAAAAGATTAGAACTTATCTCTGCATCTTCACCTTCTCTATTAGATGGTCATATTTACAGAGAATTTGTTAACAACTTTTGTGCAAAGCTGGTGGAGAGGGCGGGGAAATTTTCTGGGCGTGAGATGTGGGGTAATAGCTTGGTCTGGTTGCAGAAAGCTGAGGCATTGAACCGTAATTACCCGGGGCTGTTTCAAAAGATCCTGGAGGTTAAAGACCAGATTAACAAGCGTATTAAAAAGTCCATCGCGGTTTTTGATTTTAGCAGTCCCAGTAACGATAGAGACGCAGGTAAAATAGCGGCAAACAAACTTATTGCCTTTCTACATAGGAACGCCAGTGGTGATCTGCGTATCATCGAGCGTGAAAATCTGCAGTCTATTTTAAGGGAAATGCAGCTTGGACAAACCGGTCTTGTTGACATCAAGGCGGTACAAACCGCAAAGATGAGAGGGATTGATACATTTATTATGGGTGACGTTCTCCACTTCGCGGCCACGAAAACAGATATGCCGAGTATGAGCCAGGTTAAGGCCCTCGTTGACGAAACAGATGAACCTAATCCTCAATTCCAAATGTGGATTATGATGAATCAAAAACCAACTCCAGAGCAGCTTAAGTCTGCCCCCCCTCCTACGATTAAGAAGAAGATTTATCAATTCATTACCTACAGGCAGGGAACGACAAAAATCAGCGCCATAATAGAGGTTTCCTATAAGCTTGTGGATACCCTTACAGGAGAGAACATTTTTACCAATACAATAGCGGGAAAGATGTCTAAGGAAGACAAGTACCAGGATGCCGTACCGGCTGCCGGTATACCCTATGACCCGCTAGAGCTTCCGACAGAGGTAGAGGTAATGGATGAATTAACCAACGAGAAGGTGTCGATAATGGGGCAGACTATCCTCAAGAATTTTCAGAGCCTTGAGGTTGAGTACTTTAACCAGGGTCAGCAATACCAGAAACGACGGAATCCTGAACTTTCCATTGAAAGATTTACAGATGCCATTTTTGATGAAAAATTAAAGGGCATATCCACTCCGATTTCCCATAAGTCCATGGACATTATTGCTGAACTGGTTCAAGATGAATGATTCAGACATCAGACTATAGACCTCAGACCCCAGACTATAGACTATAGACTGAAGGAGAGGATGACCAGAGATTACACAAAGCTCAAGAAGAGTTGAGAACACTGCAAGGATTAATTTCCTACATCGAAAAGTCTAAAGTCCGAAGTCCAGTGTCTGAATTGCAGTGTAACCAAGAGATTTGAGCATGGAGGAAAGAATGGGGAAAAAGTGCTGCTTGATTTTTGTGACGATAATGATAATGCTATGTTATTCAGTTATTGTCTTAGCCGATACTTCCCTGCAGGCCAGGATTGCTGTTTTTAACTTCAGAACTGTAAATCTGGAGGCCGCAGGTTATGGCACCTCGGTTGCCAATATGCTTATAGATTCTCTTAAAGAGAAAAGTGAGCTAATCATGATTGGCCGCAGGGACCTTGAGGCGTTTTTAAACCTCCATGAATTCCAGCAGGACGATAATCCGGCAAATGTGCTTAATATCGGTGCACAATTGGGGGTTGACGTCGTTGTTGTCGGCAACGTTGAAAAAAAGGGAGCTACAATTGTGGTCAACTGTAAGGTTATTCATATCAAACAGAAGACGTCTATTTTAAATACCCAGTTGGTATCCTTCGGTGATACGGCTCTGGGGGGTGAAATTAAAAAGCTGAGTACCTCGATTGGCAAAGCAATAGCAGATGCCGCCACCAAAAAAGTGAGTGAAGAAAAGCCGACATGGGGAGGCCCGGTTAATATAAAGAAACGATTGGGCAGCAGGAGTATCTATTTGAGCTGGGAAAATGCCCCCGGCAACACTGCCGTCAGTTATGAAGTGTTTCGCAGTACTTCCGAATCCGGTCCTTTTATCTGGATTTCTCAGGTTGCGCAGCCTGAATATCTTGATCGGAACTTAGAGAAGAATACCACTTATTATTATCAGATCAGGGCATCTGCCAGCAGCGGTCTTCGCAGTAATTTTTCCTCAGTTATTCGTGCCGAGACAGTCCCTGTTCCTAATCCCCCTGTTATTCTGAAGGCAATAGGTCACATAAAGAGCGTTGATCTGATCTGGTCCCCCAGTCCAGCAAAGAGCGACGATCCCCTGGAATTGAAGGGATATAAACTCTATCGGGCTAAAGTAGAACAGGGGACATACAAAGAGGTGGCAAATATCCTCGGTCGGGACCTGGGTATTGGTGTAAATGTTACAACCACCCTCGATAAATTGCTTAAGGTGAGCTATGTAGAACGGGGACTTGCCGATGGAGAAGACTATTACTATAAATTGACGGCATACAATGAAAAGAGTTTGGAAAGTGAATTTTCAGGTTCTGTTAAAGTCACAACCACTTCCGCTGTCAGTGGTCTCTCCGCGCAGGGAATGATAAGAGAAGTTAAGCTGACGTGGGCTCCTGTTGATTCTCCTTTCATCAAGGGATATTACATCTATCGAAGCGCTGGAGAAAGCGGAAATTTTACCAAGATTAAGAAGGTTGATGCTTCCAGCATTTCAGGCACTGGTACGAGGGAGAAAGTGGATTATACTGATAAAGAAGGACTTGGCGATAATCTCCCCTATTACTATCGAATTAGTGCTTTTGAGGATGAAGAGAGGGAAACGTCACCATCAGCAGCGGTATCTGCCGTGACGAAAGGTAAACCACCTGCTCCGGAGGGGGTAAAAGCTGTGAGTGGCATGGTAAAAAAGGTGGAACTTACGTGGACAGCAGGTTCCCATGAAGACATAGAGGGTTACAAGATATACTGGTCAAGAGAAAAGGTAGGTAAATATCTGTTGCTCTCAAAATTAAAGGGCAGGACGACCAATAAGTTTACCCACGAGGGGGGAGGGGAAGAAAAGCTCGATGATAACACCACCTATTATTACATAATCAGATCCTTCAACAGGGTGGATGTGGAGAGTGATTTTTCTGAGACAGCCTTTGCTACGACAAAGGCCAGGCCCACGAAACCATCGGGACTTAAGGGAGAAGAAGGAAAGGTCAAGGAGGTGCCTCTTATCTGGCTGCCAAATCCAGAAAAGGATATCGCGGTTTATCATGTCTGGCGTGCTGGTCCTGAGAAGGAAGAATTTACCCGAATTGCAGATACTCGTGGCGAAACCGCATACATTGATAAGGATCTCAAAGATGGCTATACCTATCGTTACCGTATCCAGGCCGAAGACAGGGATGCGCTGCTAAGTGATTTTTCGGAAACCATCGGTATCCAGACCAAACCGAAACCGAAGCGTCTTGAGGGGCTTAACGGCAACCTGGTTAAGGGAAGGGTTGTACTCAACTGGAAACAGGGGAGCGAACCTGATATTTCGCATTATGATGTCTACGAGAAAGGATTTTTTGGTATAAAGAAGATTGCCACTGTTAAAACACCAGCTTTTACCGGGGAAGGTCTTCCAAAAGGGAAAGAAAAGACATATGTCGTTATCTCTGTTGATAAGGATGGTCTTGAGAGTGAGCCCAGTGAAGAAATAACCGTCATGAGGAAATAGAAGGATACGTTTACAAGATGCAAACTTTATTTTCAAAACTAAGGAGGTTTTAACGATGAGATATAGAGGGGTACAGATTCTATTGATATGTCTTATGGCCGTTTTCCTCTGTACTGTCTCCTTTGCCGCTGAAATTGGAACATATCAGATTGTCCCTGGCAAGGATGACAATGCCTACCTTGTTAATACAATGACCGGGGCTGTCTGGGTTCTTACCTATCGTACCCTTCCCACGGGCAGGGAACCTGTTGCCATACCCTATAAATTTATAAAATTTTCGCCTCAGAATTATAAAAGCTTCCTTATTGAGGATATTCCAGGTGCTTTTATAAAATTATCACCCCATAATTATAAAGAATTTCTTAGTGATGATGCCCCTCCTACTCCAGGGAAGGTCAAAGAACGTGTTGATGATGGAAAGTGAGTTTTTATACGTAGAATTCCAAGATAAAGGTCAGGGGTTAGCCCCTGACCTTTTGCCCTATCTTAATAGAGAGGCCGGACCCATCCAGTTGTTTTGTCAACGGCAAGCTTAGCTACCAGAGAATCCTCTTTTGTACGGATCTCTGCCTCAAAGTAGGTATCCTTATCTGTGATTTTTCCCACCTTGAGGTTTGGGTTTGTACCGACATAATTACCGAGAATAGACTTTGCTTCTTTCTCAGTTGTGGCTTTGACCTCTCCATAGGCACCAGGAGCGTTCCGGCAATAGCCACCGTAACCCGGGCCCATCATACCACCACCATAGCCTGGACCCATCATATAGCCACCGTAGCCACCACCATAACCTGGGCCCATCATGTACCCCCCTCTACCATGACCCCAATAACCGGCAAAGGCAATACTTCCAAGCCCTATTCCTAATACAACAGCCAATACAGCCAATCCTTTCTTCATAACTAACACCTCCTTGTATAATATATTTGTAATAAGGTAATTGCAATGGCTGTGCCATAGGAGTAAAAAGACAGGAAAAATCATATAACATATTGAATTTAAAGTATTTATTGGCATACCAAGATAATGACGAATCTTATAATGAAGACCTCAATTGCATAATTTTTTCGCATGAAGGTATTGAAAGGCAGGAAATATTGAGTATTTTTTATGCAGACAGAGAATACAGTTATATATCTATCCTGTATTCTTTTATCTTGTTCTGAAGGGTTTTCCTTGTTATTCCAAGAATAGTGGCTGCTCTTGTTCTGTTTCCACCTGTCTTTTCAAGTGTCCTCCGTATGACCTCCCTCTCTGTATCTCGAAGAGTATGACCCATGATAATTTCAGACTGTTCTTCTTCCTGCTTAGACCCACCGATAGCGGAGGGAAGATCGTTCAGGGAGATCATCTCTCCTCTACACATTATTACCGTCCTTTCCACGATGTTCTCAAGCTCCCTGACATTTCCAGGCCATGTGTAACGAATTAATGCATCAATTACTCCTGGTTCAAATCCTTTTATACTTCTCTTGTTCTTCTCATTGTATTTACAAAGAAAATACTCCGCAAGGATGGGGATGTCCTCTTTTCTATCCCTGAGGGGTGGTACAGTAATGGGTACAACATTGAGCCTGTAGTAGAGATCTTCTCGGAACTTTCTCTTTTTAACCTCTTCCTCGAGATCCTTGTTGGTGGCTGTAATGATCCTGACGTTCACCTGGATTGTCCTGGTTCCTCCTACTGCCTCGAATTCCCTCTCCTGAAGGACTCTGAGAATCTTAGTCTGGGTTGGAATGGACATCTCTCCTATTTCATCAAGAAATATTGTCCCTCCGTCGGCAAGCTCGAACCTTCCTCTTTTTTTGTATATAGCTCCGGTAAATGCCCCTTTCTCATGACCAAAGAGTTCACTCTCAAGGAGTGTTTCCGGGAGTGCTGCACAGTTGACCTTGATATATGGATTTTCCCTTCTAGGGCTGTTCTGATGAATAGAGTTGGCAACAATCTCTTTGCCCGTCCCGCTCTCTCCCAGGAGAAGCACAGTAGCATCTGTCGGTGTAACCATAGAGAGGGTTTCAAAAAGCTCTTTCATCTTTGGGCTATTACCAATAATGCTGGAGAAGTCGAATCTTGTTCCAAGCCTTTCTCTATTCAACAAGTTTTCCTCTTCCAGTTGCCTGTAATGAAGAACCTTATTAACCTTGATAATGAGTTCGTCCATATCCAGGGGTTTGGTAAGATAGTCCTCAGCACCTGATTTGAGTGCCTGTACCGCAGAATTGATGGAGCCGTATGCTGTCATTATGAGAACAGGGATGGTGGGGTTTATCTGTCTTATCTGTTTGAGAGCCTCCATTCCATCCATATTTGGCATTCGGATATCCATAAGGACAAGGTCAAAAAACCTTTCAGAGACTTTATCTACAGCTTCCTGGCCATCCGATGCCTCCACCATCTCAAAGCCTTCATCTTTAAGATGGGCGCCAAGCATCATCCTATGGCTTTCTTCATCGTCAACAACAAGGATAGTCTTTTTAGCCATGCCTTCTCCTCTATGAGATGGGAAATTCGATACGAAATACCGTTCCCGAGTCTTTTTGGCTCCTTACTGATAAGGTTCCACTGTGATTCTCCACAATTCTATGGGCTATAGCAAGCCCCAGTCCTGTACCTCTCTTCTTTGTAGTGTAGAAAGGGTCAAATATCTTTGACAGCTCATCTTCAGGGATGCCGTGTCCTGTATCCTCGATTTCTACAATGACAATATTAGGGTCTTCTCCTCTGAAACAACGAATCCACAGGGTTCCTCCCTCTTGCACGGCATTCAGACCATTCAGCTCTACGTTGAGCAGTACCTGGGTGATTTGATCCCTGTCCAGTTCCAGGTCAGGAATACCTTTTTCTATATCTATCATTAACTGGATGCTCTTAGATCTGGCATCATCCTGGATAAGCTCAATGCTATGATGAATGAGGTCAGCAAGGGGGACCTTTTCTTTTACAAGCTCCTTGGGTCTGGCAAAGTCCAGTAGATTCGAGATTACCCTATTGAGCCTCTCTACCTCCTTGATCATGACCCCACTGTATTTGTGATCTTCGGTTCCGGGGATGGCCTTCTTAAGGAAAAACTGAGCAAACCCCTTGATAGAACTCAGTGGATTTCTGATTTCATGTGCCATCCCGGCAGCCAGGCTCCCCAGGCTTGCAAGCCTTTCGCTTCTCTTAATCCTCTCTTCCAGCTCCTTTATTTCTCTCAGATCCCTTAGTATGAATACCGCTCCAAGATCCTCTCCATCTTCAGAGATAAGCCTGGCAGCACTGACCGAAAGAGGAATGGATTCTCCATTGCCACAGGGATATTCGATCTCCCTCTCAAGGACTCTCTTCCTATCCTTTAGTGACTCGAGAAGCGGGGCTGCAAATGTGAGGAAGTTCTTTTTCAGCTCTCTACGCTCATCTGGTATCCCTTCTAAGCTAAAAATCTCCCTTGCCCTGTTATTCACTGTAACAATCTCTCCTTTATCATCGATGGAAACAATCCCGTCAGGCATGTTACCCACTATATTAGTCGTATAGGTAGTCATAGAATTGAGGGTTCTGTTGACGATGTAATAACTTTGGGCAAGAAAGATAAAATACAGGCTTGCCGACCCCAGAACAAGCAGGATTAGCCCCATCATTATGGCATGTCGGACATCGCTCCTTCGCGCCTCATCGAATGTACGGGTATCTAAACCCACTATGGCATATGCCTTTCCAGATAGAATAGACTCGAAGACTCCTCCCCTGGAAACCATCATGGAATGCATCATCGAATGTCTGGGACCATGCATGGCACCCCTCATTCCCCTGAATGCAACCAGAGGCTGAAATCTCTTGGCAACAAGGAATTGTCCATCCGTATCCAACCAGCTCTTGGGCACCTTCTGCTCCTTCAGTTCCTTCAGCTTCTCCATTTGAGGATATGAGGTACCTGCCAATTCATCAGCACTGTGAGCGATTATGAGACCGTCTTCCTCTACAATGCTTATAAAGCGAATGTCCGTCAGGGTCGAAATTTCGGACATAAGCCACTGAAGATTTCCTCCCCTTCCCATCATCCCCATTATACCAGAGCGGAAGGATGCCTCCATGCTCCTGAGAACAATGGTACCATCCCTTAAAAGCGATTCCTCCATCCTAACCTTTTCTCGATGGAGGTTCCTGAAGGTTGAGATGCTCAGTAAAACAATAAGGGTAAGGACTGTTGTCAGTATTGTGATAACAGGAAGGTAAAGCCTTTTCCTCTGCATTAGTTACCTCTGAAGGCTCAAGTTAAAATCCATAAGGCCCCTTTTCCCCTTTTCTTTTCATCTTTAATTCAAACTAGTGGAATGTCCCTTTACAACAGCGCACTTAAGTGCGCTGTTGTCGCTATGAATTGATTTTTGGTTAAGTTATTTATGAGGCAAACCACTGGTTGTTACAACAGGTGACTTAAATCTCCTCAATCTCAGAGCGTCATGGAGCATAAAGATGCCAAGGAGACCGGCATTCACGATGCCTTCACGAGATACGGCTATACATTGGAAGAGATGGCGGATCACCTCGAGGTTCATTCTTCGACGGTGAGCAGGGCAGTCAAAAGGGTTGAGGCAGGAATGTGTCATTGCAAGACCTGACCCCATAATCTCTATTAATTCTCAATTCTGTTCTATCGCTTTATTTTTTTGATTCGGATTTTGTCGTTTTGAAATACACAAAAACAATTTTTTATCTGATCCGAATAATTCGCCAAAATATCATTTACAACTTTCACTTTCTCTGCACCAGTAGCACCTTCCAATCGTAGCAATAATACTCCGCAGTGTTCCATTGAAGAATGATATATCAACTCTCCAAAGTCTTTGTCCATTGTGATAACGATCCGACATTCTGAGACGGCTATGCGAATAATTTCTTTATCCTGCATTCGGGGATCAATATCTCTGACGGCTTTTGTATCATATCCCTGAAGTTGTAAGTATTCCTCAACCTTTCTTCCAACCCCAACATCAACCAGAAATTTCAATTCGGATGAATTCATGCGGATATCCCGATAGGAAATACCTGTTCTTGTTCTACTAATTCAGCTACGTATGCAAATACTGCATGGAAATCCTCTTTCTCCAGTTCGGGATAATCCTCAAGTAATTCCTGCTCGGATACACCGCCTGCCAGTGCTCGTAAAATCTGCTCGACGGTAATCCTCATGCCCCGGATAGTGGCCTTGCCTAGCATGACTTTGGGATTTACTGTGATTCTTGAAAGTAACTCTTCGTTATTTAACATGATTGTACTCTTCACTCCTTTCGTTTAATGGCATAATGCGGCTTAACTGCCGCATTCTCCCCGAGCGGAGCGAGGGGAGAATGCCCCGGTTCAGCGGCGGCGCGTGAGTGCCGTCCGCTGCAACCGGTTGTTGGGCGATTTCGAATTATTCATAATGATAATGAGTAGAATGCCGGTTCCACAAATTTTCTGGCATCTGTCTGGCCACCGTAAATGAGAAAGTATAAGTCTACCACTGGCGTCCTAATGGTCTTATGTATTGAATACATTTGCATTATCTGTATTGTTTTTTTCCGTTCTCTGAGAGGCCGCTGCTGGCTTTTTTTTGTTGTAGCCCCTACGATCCCAAGACGCTCGGCAACTCCCATTACTATGCTATCCGGTTTTGCACAGTCAAATCCGAGGTCTTGCAGCAAGTGACACAGTGACGTAAAATTTCTGAAAAAGGGAAAACCGATATTAGCAAGATAGCCGCTTGTATAATCAAATGCTTCCCAGAACCTCCGTTGGTTTTCACGTGAATCTATTCTGTTTGGAAATTTCTGTCTTTCAATAAACTGCATGAAGGATCCATACTGGGCAGCTATTTCCAATAGGCACTTGGCACAACCAACCATACTACTCAATTTGCTGCGCTTATACAAAGGAGCCAATCGTTCGCGTGGCTTAGAAGGGTTGTCCCAATACATTTTCGCCAGTGCCTCTGGGTCCAATTTCGCCACATCGTTAGGGTCATAAGAGACGAACACACGATCAAACACTCCAGTTTGCACCATTTAAGCCTGTTCAATACCTATTTATGTAATGATAACAGTAAGTTATAGAGACATAAAAACAAAGTTAACTCAAATATATGGGCTTTTCG
>PFIF01000205.1:15251-16686 GCA_002782605.1 Deltaproteobacteria bacterium CG_4_8_14_3_um_filter_43_13
AAAAAAGTTAACTCAAAAATGGGCCTTTCGTGGGGTAAGTTAACTCAAAAATGGGCCTCTATTGCTCTTTGAAAATGAGAGTCAATTAGAAGCTTACTTTATATTTTAAACAGGTTATGCTCCTTATTCAATATTGAACACCAGTATTGAACAGAAGGAGCATGATCATGGTTGATTTTCAAATCCCCTTACCTGGACTTGCAAGGGATTTCAATACTCTCACACAAGAGGAGAAAGATTTCATAGCGTACTTTTCTACAATCGATATTGACTGTATTTCTCCCGTGGTTGACCGCTATACGGGTATCGGGCCTCGAGGATATGGCACCGCTTTGATATTAGCCAGAATGATTAAAGTCAAAGAGCGAATTCTTTCGGATCGACAGTTGGCCAAAGCCTTAAAGAAAATTGATCTGTACCGTTTTGTCACCCGGGACACTCAACCCTCTCACAACACCTTCAATACGCTGAGGAAAAGGCTTGGGCCAAACGGCTTTATTGAAATCCACAAACGTTTCGTCAAAAAGGCGCACACTCTGGGATTACTTGATCCTGATATCAAAGAACTTCCAAAGAACAGAAGGAAGGGGATTATTCTTGTTGCCGACTCAACATTTCTGATCACTTCTGGTTCTACAAGAGGACAGAAGGATGAAAAGGGGCAATGGCACTTTAATGATCCAAGCGTCGCTTTTTCAGGCAAAGGTCATCACAAGCATAAATATGCAGTCGGTCATAAGGCTCACAGCTTGAGAACAATTAGCGGTATACCACTCGTAACCCTTCTCTCACCCGCTAATGAATCGGATCAGGCTTTTATCCTTGTCCTTATGGAAGAACTTATCACCCGTTATCCCTTCCTTCAGTTCTCTTACATTATTTTGGACAAGGGGTATGATACAGAAGAAATTCATCATGACATCTACGAGTTCTTTGAGATCATTCCTATCATCGTAAGAAAGAAGATGGTTTATCCAAAAGCATTTACCAGAGATGGATACCCGTTATGTCCCTGGGGTTCTGGAATGAAACCGCGGGGAATCGAATACAAGCAAAAAAGGACGAAATATGCCTGTTTCAAGCTTTGCACAAAATCCGAACAGCCTTTACTTTTCCAATGTGATTATATCAAAGAGCAGTATAAATTTGGCTATACTCACTACACTTACTTCGAAGACGGATACAGAAAATACGGGCCAGCTTTACCTCATAGCTTGATCTATAAAAAATTGAAGCCCTTCAGAACTGGAATCGAAAGAACTTTTGGTCTTGTTAAAGAGAATAGATATCGCATGGAAATAACCAATTTTTACAAGGGGCTCGACCATGTCACCATCCATACAATTGAGCATGATATCGTCTTGACCCATGATATCGTTTTTGATCACATCAAAACCGGCAAAATCAGCCCTGTGATAAATTTGAATTATTGAAC
>PFIF01000041.1 GCA_002782605.1 Deltaproteobacteria bacterium CG_4_8_14_3_um_filter_43_13
AGTTCACGGGTGTCAGTTGTCAGGGATCAGGAAAAACTTTAATTTTGAAGTGTTATCAACCTCTTGATGTTGTCCGATAGTTTAATAATCCGGGAAGTCTTTGAAAAAAAGGTTGTCTGACAACTGATCCCTGACCCCCGTGAACTGTTACAAAAGAGGATAGTTACTCTTGCGTATGAACTTTTTAAGACAAAGAGAAGTTTAGAGTTTTCGAGAGGTAGATTTCTTAAGAGGAGGTGAAGAAAAAGAGATAACATAAAAAACCCGTAACAAAAAAGGAGGATGTCATGAAAATGAGATATGTTTTTTTAAGAATGATTGCCTTGGTTTCAATCATAATTATTTTGGGAAGCATACCCTCTTATGCTGAAGAGGTGAGAGGGGTTACAGACGATACTATTAAAGTGGGTGTAGTACTTGATATGACAGGCGCTGCTAGCAATCTATTAATTCCATGCTGGGAGTCATACAAAAGCTACTTCCGTTATGTAAACGAGCAAGGGGGTATCTATGGGAGAAAGGTAAAATTGATCTTGGAGGATGACCGCTATACAATACCTTTGTCTGTTGCTGCCTACAAGAAACTAGTATTCAAAGACAAAGTACTGGCCATCCTTTTCATGGGAGGAAGTGGGCCGCATAAGACGCTATATTCGAAAATAGAAAAGGATAAGGTACCAGTTATCTCTGGTTCCTGGTCATACCATGTGAGCAGGCCATTTAAGAGATACAGCTTTCAGCCCACAAACGACAATATAGATGAGATAAAAATGATGGTTGATTATATCGCAAATAATGTGAAGAAAGAGGGGCTGAGGTTGGCTTATGTTTATGCGGATAATGAGGCAGGGAAATCTGGAATGGAGCAATTGAAGGAGAGTCTTAAACACTATGGTCTGGAGCTTTTGTCCAAAGAGGTTGTGGGTTTTGGGGATATTGATGCAGGCTCTCAGATACTCACTCTAAGGAAGGACAAGATCAATTACGTTATTTCGACGACAGCAGTCAGAGGGGCCATTACTTTGTTAAAGGATGCCAGAAAGTATGGCTTCACCCCTACATTTATGTCCTCTTTCCATTTAATGGCAGAAGATTCTATAAGAATAACAAAAGAGGGCGCAAGGAATCTGATGGGGGTTAGTACCGTCTCATCCTGGTATGATACTGATCCTGGAATTGCTAAAATGAAGGAGGTCACATTGAGATACCATCCGGAATCAAAAGAGCCTAAGTATGCTGAAGAGTTTGGGTCTAACAGGTATTACACCAAGGGTTGGCTTGCGGCCTTGATTCTTGCTGAGGGTGCTAAAAGGGCTGGCAAAGACTTGAATCATGAAACCCTGGTTGCAGGATTGGAAAAGATAAGGAACTTTGATACCGGTGGTCTTACCGGTCCTATAAGCTACGGACCCAATAGACGAAAGGCAAATGACTGTGGTAGGTTTTGCAAGGCTGACGTGGAAAAGGAACGTTTTGTAGCAATTTCTGGATGGTTAAGGCCTGCCCACTGAAATCGGGAAGACCGGTTTTTTGAAGATTCAAGTCGTTGCAGGATTCCTTCAGAGAGCGAAGCAGTGCTAAGCACAACATTTAAGAATGGAGGTGTGTCATGAGGAAACATAGTCTTTTGATAATGGCAGCAATAGTGTTTTCACTTTTGGTTGTTTTTATGAGGGTTACCTCTTATGGTGGAGAAGTCAGGGGTGTGACTGACAAGGCTATAACCATTGGTCTAATAATGCCTATGACAGGCCCAATTGCTCCGCTTGAGGGGGCATTGGCTCTAACCGGAGGTGCTAGGAATTTCTTTAGAATATAAACGAAAAGGGTGGGATTAATGGGAGAAAGATAGATCCGATTATTCATGATTGTCGTTTCGCCATACCCGGGGCCGTAGCTGGCTTTAAAAAGCTTATCTATAGAGACAATGCATTTGCTATCTTTTTACCTGGAACAGGGCAGACCCTTGCTCTAACTCCCCAGATACTGAAGGAGAAGGTCCCGACTATTACCGCAAGCCTGTCAGAAACTGTGATTACTCCCGTTGAAAAGAAACGATATATATTCATTCCATGTGCCAGTTATCAGGATCAGATTACGATATTGATAGACTATATAATCAAGGATCTCAAAGCTAAAGACCCAAGGATAGCCTTTGTTACCCTGGAGATTGAATACGGCAAGGTAGGCCTGGCTGCTGCCAAGGAAAGACTGAAACACCATGGCCTTAATCTGGTAGATGTAGAGATAATGCCAGTGGGGGCCGTAGATGCCAGCACAACGATACTGAATATCAAGAGGGCAAAGGCCGATTATGTTATCGTTCATCTGGATATAACAACCTCCATTGCCTTCATCAGGGAGACGAAGAGGTATAATATGGGTGCCAGGATGTTGGGAGATTACTATTCCTGTGATGAGGATATCGTTAGGGCAGCGGGTAGTGCTGCGAAAGATTACATTGGGTCGCATACCTTCAACTCCTGGTATGATGATACGCCAGCAATGGCAGAATTGAGGAACGTAACCTTGAAATATGAACCAGGTGACCCCAAAATGCGGAACAGGTACTATATTCAGGGGTGGGTTATGTCTATGATCTTTGCTGAAGCCATGAAGCGAGCAGGCAAAGACTTGACTCCTGAGAACATGATAGAAGCCATGGAAAGCTTAAAAGAATTTGACACCAATGGTCTATCAGCCCCTATCACTTACACTCCTACTAACCACAAGGCAGGAGAGTATTGTAGGCTTTTCAAGGCCGATGTAGAAAAGGGTAGAATGGTCCCTATAAGTGGGTGGGTAAAGGTTGCAAAGTAAAAGAATATCTTATTGGTAAAGTTATTTAACAAAGGAGGTCCAATGGTTAGCACTAAAGAGATTACCGAGATGTATCGTGAAAAAGTGACCGAGAATACTACTTCCTCTGGCATTCCGGTGAAGGAGGTATATACTCCGGAGGATATTGCTCATATTGATTACGTCAGGGATATTGGTCCTCCGGGACAGTATCCATTTGCCCGCGGTCATCATCCTTTGATGTATCGGGGTAAATTATGGAATATCAGGAACATTACCGGCTTGTCCACACCAAAGGCTTATAACGAGAGATTAAGATATCTGATAGAGCAGGGTATGACAGCCATAGAGTGTGAGTTAGACAGCCCTACATTCTATGGGCTTGAGCCGGACCAACCATCTGCTGATGGTCATCTTGGGGTATGTGGCACTTGTCTCCACTCCTTGAAAGACGTAGAGGAAATGGTTGATGGTCTGCCCCTGGATGTACTCAGCTTTTCTTCAGCTCCTTCTACGCCGGAGCTTTCGCAAGCCTATATTTTGGCTGCCATGAAGCATGGCTTTGACATAGGCAAACTGAGGGGCTTAGCCCTTATTCCACAGTTCTATTTATTCAACACCTGTATCCCGGATCAGGAATATATAACATTTGTTAACGGCCGCACCTCGACGATATTCCGATGGTCAAATGATTTCCTGGAATATATTTGCCGAAATCTATTCAAATGGAACGGGTGGTATAGCAGCGGCTATGATTTACGTGAGGCATTTTGTGATGCCATTCAGGAGATTGCATATACGATTGCCATTCGTAATGAAACGCTCCGCGAGATGGTGAAAAGGGGGGTTGATATAAATGTTGCAGCTCAGAGGTTTATGCCAGTCTTGAACGTAAATCAGGATTTCTTTGAGGAAGTAGCAAAGTTCAGAGCAGCGAGGAGGGTTTGGGCTGAGACATTAAAGAGAGACTTTGGAATTGCCGACCCAAATGCGTTGTGCCTTAGATTTCATGCCAATGTTGCGGGGTCAAGCTTTACACGTCAGCAACCCCTGGTCAATCTTATGAGGGGGAGTTTGAGTTGCCTGGCTGGTGTTCTTGGTGGCGCCCTGGGCATCCAGGTCCCATCATACGATGAGGCATGGGCAACCCCGTCAGAGGATGCAGCAACTCTTGCTGTGAGAACACAGCAGATCATAAGGTATGAGTCGGGTGTGCCCAGGGTGGTTGATCCAA
>PFIF01000090.1:0-1109 GCA_002782605.1 Deltaproteobacteria bacterium CG_4_8_14_3_um_filter_43_13
TTTCGGGAAAATAATTCCGAGAATCAACCAGTATTTTCCAACCGGCCTTTCTAAACAAATCAATTGTAGCCTTTTCTAAGCTTCCTTTAGGTATCCCTAATTTTAAAATACTCATACTAATCGCGCCTCCAGTCTTCATAATATCTCAGCAATGCTACAACTCCCTCTCTTTTTCTTCTCTCTGGGATATCTCGAGGATTTCTCTGATAAAAGGAAGGAGATAAATATCCTCTGTATTGAAAGAAGAGAGTGCCCGGGCCAGGATTTTTATTCGGTTCTCCATTGGTTCAGAAGGATCCATAAATATCTTATAGACTTTTTGGACCTTACACATACCTCCCCTGACGGAAATCTCTTCATCTCTCAGTTTTTCATAGACGATCTCAACACCGAGCTTCTCAGCAAGATCCTCAAGAGATTCCAAAACCTTTATAGGTTGCATGTTCATTAATTTATCAAAAATACTCCATACTCGTCTTCTTGAACTCCTCAGTGCTAAAGAGAAGTTTATAATCTTTGATTCCTGTTTTATCTGATATCCTCTTCACTATCTTGAGACACCCTTCTCTTGTTTTCGCATGGATCATGGTAAAAAGGTTACCATTCCATTCTGGTATCGTGTGTCTTTCATAACAATGGGTTACCTCCTTAAAGGATGCCATTATCTTTCCCACTCTTTCCACATCCTTGTCCGGAACTGCCCAGACTGTCATGGCATTAGCGTTAATGCCTACTCTTCTGTGCCTGAGGGTGGCACCAAAGCGTCTTATATAGCCTTTATCTATTAACTCTTGGATCTTTTTTAGCAGGTTTTCTTCTGATATACCAAGTTTCACAGCAATGTCCAGGTAAGGGCGGGGAGTTATGGGTAAGTCCTTTTGAATCTCCCTGATTATCTTTTTGTCCAGATCGGTTAAGGACATAGATAGTCCACCTTATCGGCTATTTTTTCCCATCTGTTCCTGATACTGGCGAACCTGGTACATGAATGCCTCCAGTCTTGTCTGGGTACTGGTATTTTCTTGCCCATCATATGCCATATTAAGGACAGGGATATGGTTTTGGTCATCTCGATACCGCTTCAGTATAGCGCTAACGATGGTACCAGG
>PFIF01000090.1:1130-4964 GCA_002782605.1 Deltaproteobacteria bacterium CG_4_8_14_3_um_filter_43_13
CAACGGCCTTTCCTATACTTAAAACTGCTTCCCCCTCAAAAGAGGAATCGATATAAGGTTCTGCCCATTTTAAGATTTGCCTGGTACTCGGCTCCCGGAGGTTCTTTATTGAGCCATCAAATGCCGCTTCCAGTCTGTGTTCGTCCCGTTTTTGAAAGAGTTCTGTCAGGCAGGTGACAAGGAAACCCATATAGTTCTTATTACTGATACTCCTCCTCTTTGATGTAAGGTTAGTATAGAATACCCATTCGGAGATGGTGGGAAGCCATACTTCTCCACCAAGATTTTCAATCTTTAAGGCGATATTTTCGTTACTGAAATTGTTTGAACGGATATAAATCTCTCCCACTATCCCAATGACGGGCCTTTTTTCTGAATTGTTTAACTCTATCCTGTCAAATTCTGCCCGCGCCTCCTTCAGGGCATCAAAGATGTCTCCTTCTTTCCTTATAACATCAGAGATTTTTTGTACGAAATGACGGTAGACCCTTTCGGTTTCTCCCGGAATTTTCTCGTAGGGTCTTGTAACCCTGAGCCTTTTATCGAGAATATCAACGGCTATTATACCCTGCCATGCCAGTCGAATAAGCTTCTTTCCGATAGTCTGCAATTCCTGATAAATGGTTTCATCTTGATTCAGGGCATAGATGGGCACATCTTCATATCCCAGCTCGTTTAGGATCAGGCGGTGAAAACGGTGATACTGACCAAAGCGGCATGGCCCATTGGCAGAGGGCATAAAGAAAGCAGAGCTTTGACGATTAAAATCAGGGTCTTTTAATAGCCTTACCATGTTGCCTGTAGTCAGTACACAGGGATAACATTCTTTGCCAGAGGTCAATTTTCTTCCCAACTCCAGGGTCTCCTGATCAGATTCCGATATTACCACTGAAGGCACGCCACATGCTTCAAAGGCGGCAGAGAGGGCAAAGGCATGATCAGACATATAGGGGATATAGATATTTCTTTTGTTGCCTTCCTTCCCTTGGGTAAAAGTGGTTTTCTTCCTTTTTTCAACTTCTGTTTTCCCAGTAACGTTCTTCAGGGTATCAAGAAATGCCTCTAAACGGGTAATAGCCCCAACATCTGCGCTGTGCTCGTCTACTTCTATCTGGAGGTATGGTTTTCCTTTTAATTTATCCCTGAAGAAATGTAATATAAAGGAGTCTGGCCCGCAGGCAAAATTGGTGATATACAGGGCGTATAGATTCGGGTTGTTCCTTATTATATGGGCGGCGGTCAAGAATCTCTGTCCAGACTTCCAGTACATATGTCCCGATGCCTTTGCCACATCACTGTCTTCTAAAGACAGGAAGTCAAGGGGGATTGCCAGAACGCCTAAATCTCTCAGTTTCTTGGGTAAGTCCATGTTGATGCCGGAATCACATCCATTGTATGGCCGACTTACAATGACTATTGCCTTCTGTTCTTCTTTGAGATTGGCGAGAACCTCAGTTCCTCTGGCCTGCAGGGCAGAGGAAAAATTCTCCTGAACATCTAATGCCGCAGAGACAGCCATTTTGACCTTCTTCGATGGTATATTTAGCTCCCTTGCCATCTTTACCAGGGGCTTCTCTAATCCAACCCTTCCTGTCCCAAGGTTAATTACGGGCTGGAGAACCTGCACCCCATGTTTTTCAAAGTTGATAGCGGATTTAACAGTATAGGGAAAAGCCTGTATATAAGGGCAGTTATAACTCTGTTCTATATCTGGATGCGTTCGTTTCATATTAATAATGCTTGGCAAGAATATTCTCTTTACGCCCTTCTCTATTAGCTCCAGTATATGTCCATGGGAGACCTTGATGGGAAAACATGTTTCGGCTACAATACTTTCAACCCCTTGACGGATGATTTTTTTATTGCTCTTTTCAGTAAATACTACCCCGAATCCCAGCTCATTAAAGAAGGTCTTCCATAGAGGAAGCAGCTCATAGAAGAAGAGTATCCTGGGTATCCCTATCACTCCCGCGTTATCATCCAACCCGTAATCCTTTTTGTTTATGTTTAGAAGCAGCTCTTCCCTCTCGGCAAAGAGATCCGGCAGGTCAATCCCCTCTTTCTTTTCTTTGTTCACTTCATACTTTTCACACCTGCTCCCGTAAAAAAGGGGCTTCTCTCCTTTAACGGAGAGCTTTCTTATCTCACACATGTTGGGGCATCCCTGACATTCGAAGGAAGAGAGGTCGTAATTTTTCTCACTTAGATCAAAACCCTTGAATTTAGTTTCTCTGTTCTTATTCTCCTCCATAGCCAGAATAGCAACACCTATGGCCCCTGTAACCTCGTTATTCACAGGAACCTTAATGGGTTTGCCCAGTGTCTTTTCAAAGGCTGCCACTACCCCCTGATTAAATGCCGTCGCTCCCTGGAAGAAGATTTTTTCTCCTATCTTTCTATCCCCTACTACCTTATTCAGATAGTTTATAGCTATTGAATAGCTTAGCCCTGCAACCAGGTTCTCCTTGCTGGCACCTCTCTGTTGATGATGAACAAGGTCGGACTCCATAAACACTGTACACCTCTCACCAAGGGAAACAGGAGATGGGGCGCTTAAAGCCAGGTTTCCAAACTCCTCTTTGATGGAGATTCCCAACTTTTCTGCCTGTTCCTCCAAAAAGGATCCGGTACCCGCTGCGCAGACTTTATTCATTTCAAAATCAACTATGGTACCGTTTTCTATGCTAATATACTTTGAATCCTGGCCACCAATCTCGAATATAGTATCAACATCTGGATCAATGTTAATAGATGCTGTGGCTTGAGCGGTTATCTCATTCCTTACGATATCAGCCCCAACGAAATCCCCTGTCAAGTACCTTCCTGAACCTGTAGTTCCCACACCTCGTACAGTTACATAATCACCTATTTCTTCTCCAACTTCCATTAACCCCTGTCTTATTGCCTCTATAGGCCTACCGGCGGTCATCAGGTATCTCTTGGAAAGAAGATTCTTGTTTCTGTCTATAACCACTACGTTTGTGCTGATGGATCCTACGTCTATGCCCAGAAAGGCATCAACCTTATCCTCTTTTTTCGAGGCACAAGGGTTGGTTGTGACCTCTGCCATTCTCTTTTTACTTTCTTCTGAAAGGGTAAGAGGACTTAATCCGACACTTTTTTCCTTATGGGTTTCAAGGTAGTTCTGAAGCCTTTCTAAACCCAGAAATGGGACTTGCTTAGCCGGGTCTTCCATAGTAGCAATCACAGAACCTATGGCGCCCATTGATGCAAAATGCCCTGGAATGACAAACTCCGCTTCCTCTAATTCTAAGACATCGAAGAATGCCTTTCTCATGCCCACATTGGCTGCTACCCCCCCCTGAAATGAGACAGGGCGGGTAAATTTTTTGCCTTTTCCGATATTGCTTTTGAAGTTCCTCGCCATGGCATAACATAGGCCCGCAACGATATCGAAGTCTGGAGCAGCCCCTTGCTGTAAGTGAATCATGTCGGTTTTAGCGAACACACTGCACCTTCCGGCAATCCTGGGCGGATTCTCTGATTTCAGGGCTAATTTGCTAAACTCTTCGATACTTAAACCTAACCTATGGGCCTGTTGGTCCAGAAAGGACCCAGTGCCTGCGGCACATATGGTATTCATGGCGAAGTCTGCGATCCTTACCCTCTTCTGGTGCGTATCGTAGTCAAGCAAGATGAGTTTAGAATCTTCTCCTCCAATCTCAACAATTGTTTTTACCTGGGGATAAAGGTGCTCTACAGATTTACTCTGGGCGATAATCTCATTGACGAAGTTTGCCCCTATGAGTTCGGCTACCAGTTTACCTGCTGTGCCTGTGAGGGAGGCAGTCATTATTTGACCCTTTTCGATGC
>PFIF01000304.1:0-14849 GCA_002782605.1 Deltaproteobacteria bacterium CG_4_8_14_3_um_filter_43_13
TTACCTTGCTATCCTGGCCCCCAATATCAATCACAGTGTGGACATCAGGGAAAAGTCTTGCGGCTCCCCGTGCATGGCATGTTATTTCAGTAACCTCAGCATCGGCCCGAGCAACAGCCCCTCTTCCATAACCTGTCCCCAATATATAGCTTATATTACCTTTCTTCAGACCAGCGGATTTAAGGGCATTCTCTATGGACTCATCAGCGGCACCCTTATAGTAGTGCCCGCTTCGCATAATGTCGTATGACAGGATTTCCCCATCCCCATCCAATATCACCGTCTTGGTACAGAGGGAACCCACATCTACCCCCACCACTATAGCCATTCTCTTACCTTCTTCTCGAATCTATCATCTCGAAAATGGCCTGGAGTCTTGTCTCAATTTGAGCGTCTGAAATCATAGCAGAGTCAATCATATCTCCTTCAACAATTACCCCGGGAATCCCGTACTTTTTGTCTAATACATCCATTACCTCCGGTTGGGCAAGATTCATCACCCTGCATGTTTTGGAGGAGAACATGATCAATCCGTCAAGGGAGTAATCCTTAATCAATTCTCCAATCAGATTTATTGTCCCTTTAGGGGAGAAACTATAGGTAAGGTGACTTTCCATACCATAATATAAATCCGCCCAGCTTTCAACCGGATGTTCAGGGTCAATCAGTTCTGGATGAGGGAAAAACTCCCAGGGGTATCTTCCACAGAGGACAACAGCGCCATTGGGAATAAATTTGCGCATAAATTTGCCTAAGAATGCCCAGGGAAGCCAACCATCCCAATATAGCCGATATTTCTCTCCATCCGGGGCTATTGCAGGGATGCCCTTTTCTCTCCGCTCTTGTAGTTCTCTTAAGAGTTTCTCATAATAGGTGACACCTGCTGGATTTCCCATCAGATAGAAGACAGGTGCAATGCTTACACCATAGTCCCAGAGTGTCCAACGGGAGGGTTTGTCCTTAAAAAATTCCCAACATTTATTTCTAAGAATGGCCACCTCTTTCAGTACCCTGAGAATCTCGCTCATTCGATCATAATCGAAGGGCTTTCCGCACACCTCCTCAAAGGTTGGTATAACAACCTCTTTGAATTGCCTGTAAACAAATTCTCTAATTCTGGGCAGATCTTCCATACTATAAGGACCTGGAAGGTCAATAGGCAAAACCCGAACCCCAAATCTTCGATGAAGCCCTTCAGCATAATGGGACATCTCCGGGCAGAGGCGGCCTGCCACCATCAAATCAGGCATAGGGAGTATTGCCTGTGGATTTATGGGTATCCCTCTGGCTACGGCTTCTCCCATCCCCATGTGAAGCCGATGATATGAGCATGTCTCCGGGAGGTCTCCTGCCATCTCCGCCACCTTTAGGACCTCTTCACCTGCCCCTATGCCGCCACAGTATGCGGCATAACCGGCCATGAAGTGGCATTTCATACCCATCGCATAGGCGAATATGAATGAGGGACCAGATGCCCATGCCACCAATTCCCCTCTTTCCTTGGCTGTTCGGAGGTCAGCCCAGTGTTTATCTACCAGTGGTCTAATCTCATTAGTTGTCTGAAGCCGATTTATCTTATACTTTACGTCCATTACACACCTCCTATTGTCTCTGCAAATGACTGCAACCTGGTCTTTACGCCTTCCAGAGAGATAATCTCGTGTTCCATCTCTATCATCACCTCGGGTACCCCCTCTTCCACCATCTTGCTCCTGAAATCAGGATAATAACAGGTGTGAGGAGGACAGTACTTTACCCGAACACTGATAATACCTTTAGCATCATTATCCCTCATCTTCTTTATTGCTTCATCGCCCCAATGGATATCCCAAACCCCTTTGGTAGGACAGAGAGGGCTTTTGGTAAGATAACGATCAACAAGGGCCTTTAATGGATTACCATTAAGATTGACTGGATTCGCAAAGTATCTTGAACCGATATAGAGATCATCATCAGGGACAATCATGCCCAGATCCTCTATCAGGTCAAGGATGTCAAATTGAAGGGTCTGGCAGAGGCAGCCAACGAGGATAACCTTAATCCTTTCTCTTTGGGCTTTGACACTCTTTTCTTCCATCCTTTTAATAAGCTCTGTCAGCAATTCATTGTGGTCTTCTTTGGGCATCAACATGCCCGACCATACAATCTGCATGACCTCTTTTGCCTTTAATATCTCCGGTTTTGCCCGTCGTATTTCATAGACCCTTTCCATAAGGCCGCGGTTCTTATTATATATCTCAATACTCTTCTTGAGACTATCATCGCTTATCATTTTGCCGGTAAAGTCTTCTAACGATGTCTTAAAAGATTCTAATTCTTTTAGTGCAAAATCCCTTGTGGGATCGCCGGGATAGATGGCAGGAAGGTATAAAACCTTTTGGTAGGCAGGCTTAAAATGCCTCTCCATAATAAACGGAAACTCTCCAGCCTGCAGGCATTGCCTTATATGAAAGACAAACCCGTCCATAAAACCCAGTTTTCCTCTCACTGCATCATCAACGAAGCTTCTTGTAATACCACAGTCATACGGTGGTACATGAGCATGCCCCCACGTTACCGGTTCGTTACCTCTCCATATTACTACCGGAATCAGATCGGCTGCATGGACTACCTCTTCCGGAACGTGCATCGGGAAGCATCCAATAATCTTCTTGTTCTTACGCTCCTTAAGCCCAGCAACATAGGCGTAAGGATCTGATGTGACCTCTGCAATCTTACTCAATACCCTTTCCATACTGCACTCCTTTCTTTCGCCTTGTTTATCTGTAACTACTCAGGCACAAAGTGGCAAAGGCACATAGGCACAAAGCAGAGTGGGGTAGTTTCGTTGTTTTTTCCTACTTTGTGCCTTTGGTGCTCTGTGCCTCTGTGCCTACCTGAATAGTTACGTTTATCTTATAGTCAATTCAGGAAATAGGCTTCTCGCATTCACCAGCCTTTGCACATAGGGGGCTCCTTGGGCAAAAACCCATGTCCTTGCATCCCTGAACATACGCTCTACAGGGTGGCGTTTTGTGCAGCCAAAACCCCCATGAACCTCTACTGACAGATTAGTAGCCTTCAGAAGTAGTTGGGATGCAAATGCCTTGGCGGATGCGGTCTCGGCGCTGTGTTTTACCTTCTTGTCAGCGAGTATTGCCGCCTTGTAGACGAGGAGTCGGGCTGCTTCAATCTCAGTAGCAATGTCACCCAGGGAGAAGCTGACCATCTGATACTCACCTATAGGGTGACCGAAGGCATGCCTGCTCTTAGCATATTTAACAGCCTCTTCAAGGGCTGCTCTCGTCAGCCCAACAAAACCGGCAGCCAGGGTGGTCCTGGTTTCATCAAGGGTGGATAGGGCGTACTTTAGCCCTTTCCCTTCTTCACCAACCAGTTGTTCCTTCGGAAGCACACAGTCCTTAAGGAGCACCTCTTCGTCCTGATGTCCTCTGCATCCCATAGTCGGAACCTTTTCTATAACTGAATAACCATGTGTCCCCTTTTCTATCACGAATGCACTGATACCCCTTGCCCCCTTGGAAGGATCGGTCTTTGCCATAACCACTCCCCAATCTGCAGCATGGGCAAAGCTCATATACCTCTTTCTCCCATTGAGAACATACTTGCCATTTTTCATCTCGGCAACGGTTTCAAGGGCACTGGCATCGGAACCCACACTGGGCTCGGTAAGACCAAAGGCACCAAATGCCTCTCCCCTGGCTACAGGGGCCACATACTTTTTCTTCTGTTCTTCGTTGCCGCCAGCCAGAATAGTCGTTGGTGCCAGGCCGGGGGCCTCCATAAGCATTCCAGCCATGGCAGACTGAGAGGCATATGTGATCTCCTCAGCAGCTATGCATATGTCCAATATAGGCCATGCAGTACCATCGTACTCCTTTGGTATATACATTGCCATATATCTATGGGGAGGTTGGCCCATCTTTTTTATCAGTTCCCAGGGCATTTCGTCCTTTTCGTCAATCTCAGCAGCTATAGGTCTTACCTCCCTTTTGCCAAATTCCCCTGCCTGTCGTTTAATCTCTTCCTGCTCCGTTGTCAGATCGAAACAAATAGCCATTGTTTTCCTCCTTTCAGTGAGAGCTTTCAAAAAGTATCCCTTCTCGCTTCAACATCCATTTTTTGACCCATCTATGATCGTGAGTCGTGAGTCGTAAGTCGGGAGTCATAAATAGAATAAAATCCATTTACGATTTACGACTTCCGGTTTTTGACGATGTTCGCTCTCAGGGATACTTTTTGAAAAGGAACATAGTTTTTTAAAGGTTTTTCAGTGTGAACTAATTGGCCTATCTCCTCCTGGCATCGATGGTTTCTAGCAAGGCTTCGATTCTCGTTCTTATCTGATCTTCCGAGACCATAGTAGAGTCGATCATATCCCCATCGATGACAACCCCGGGTATCCCGTATTTTCTTTCTATATTTGCTATGATTTCCTGCTGTCCCAGATTCCAGAGCCGGCATGTCTTCGATGAAAAGAAGAGCATACCGTCGACCGAATAGTCCTGTAAAAGCTTCTCGACGTGCTCTTCCCCTCCCCATGGTCCATCATGATATGCCAATGCGTTAGGACTGGTGTAAAGTAATCTGATCCATTCATGGACAATATCATCAGCTTCCGGGTTTATATCCTCAGGGTGGGGGAAGAACTCCCATGGATACCTTCCGGTGACTGGAATCGCCCCATGTGGTCCCATCATGCGGATGAACTTTCCCAGAAATGCCCATGGGAGCCATCCATCCCAGTAGAGGCGATATTTCTCTCCGTCGGGATGAACCGCGGGAATATTCTTTGCTGCTCTTTCCTCCAATTGTGCCAACAGATTTACGTAATACTCATGACTCTCCGGTTTTCCCATAGCATAGAATATAGGAGCTATACTGACGCCATAGTCCCACATCGTCCAGAGCGCGGGTTTCCTCTTCAAAAATTCCCAGCACTTATTCCGAATTATACATGTCTCTTTCCATTTCCTGAATATCTCCCTCATATTCTCTTCATTAAACTTACTGCCGCTTACCTCTTCTATAGCTGGTATGAGAATATCCTTCACCTGCGCTGTTACATACTTCTCCACCCTCGGTCGATCCTCATTCTTGCGGCACACCGGTAGCTCTATCGTTACCGCCCTTATCCCAAACCTCCGGTGGATCCCCTCCATATAATGAGACATCTCGGTACAAAAACGTCCCGCAATCAATAAATCCGGAATAGGGAGAACTACCCTCTCGTCGCTTATCGGCCACCCCTTCCTTATGATTGCCATCATCCCGGTATGAAGGCGATGATAAGAACAGGTATCCCTGAGCTCCCCGTATCTCTCAGCGGCTTCCAGAACTTCGTCCGCCATGCCTCTCCCGCCGCAATAGGCCGCATACCCAGCCATAAAATGGGATGCCATGTTGGGAGTGGCATACGCATATATAAACAGGGGTCCGGAAGACCAAGCAATTTTCTGTCCCTTCTCCTTCGCTTCTCTAAGTTCTCTCCAATGTCTATCGACCAGGGGGCCTACCCCTGAAGTATCGAGTCTGTTCAGTTTATACTCAATGCCCATCTTTAAAAACCTCCTATCATTTCTTTGAACGATTGCAGCCTTGTTTTAATCCCCTCCAAGGAGATAATTTCATGCTCTACCTCTATAAGAACCTCGGGTATACCCGCATCCGCCAATTCCACCTTGATGTCCGGATAATAGCAAAGATGGGGAGGGCAGTATTTGGTCAACAATGTTATGATACCATCTGCATGGAGTTTCTTTACTTTACCAACCAATTCCTTCCCCCAATTAACCTCAATCTCTCCCCTGGCAGGATCCACAGGGGTCTTAATGAAATGACGTTCCATCAATGCCCCTATTGGGTCATCCGTTATCTCTGCATCGTTAGCGAAGTATCTGTATCCAACATAGATGTCATCATCTACAATGACCATTCCCAGGTCTTCTATCATATCCAGCAGTTCAAGTTGGGGATGGATGCAGAGACATCCTGATAGGAAGACCTTCTTTCCTTTCGTCGGTTCGTATCCATTTTTCTCAAGCTCTGATAAGAGGCTTTCGAGTAATTTATTGTGCTCCTCTTTTGGCATCAACATGCTCGACCATACTATTCTTAGGACATCTCTGCCTCGCAAGATTCCCGGTTTTTGTTTCCTCAAATCATAAAGCTTCCTCAGCAATGAACGATTTTTGTTATAGATATTAATGCTCTCGTTTAATTTTTCATCCGTTATCTCTTCTCCACCAAATTCCTCAAGCCTCTTTCTGAGTTTCTCGAATTCGTCTCTAGTAAAATCCTTTGAGGCTTTATCTCCATGGTATATTGGTGGAAGATAAAGATACTCTTCAAAAGCCGGGGGGCGATTATTTTCAACAATAAAAGGAACCTCCTGTGATTGCAGGCATTGCCTCAAAAAGACCATGCCGTCCATAAACTTCAACTTTCCTTTGACAACATCATCCACCACACTCTTGTTTATGGGACAGTTATAGGGGGGTACATGTTTGTATCCCCATGTGATGGCCTCATTGCTCCTCCACATCACCACAGGAAGCATCCCTGCGGCATGAATAATCTCCTCAGGTATCCACATTGGAAAGACGCCAATAACCTTCTTTTTATGATTCTCCTTCCATTTTGCAATGCTAGTGTAAGGGTCTGACGGATATTCAACAAACTGTTTCATGATCTCTTCCATAGAATATTTACCTCCTCACTTTTTCAACAGGGAAATACATCCCTTCTCTTTTTTCAGGTTAGTTTAATTATGAAAAATTTCCTTTGAACAACCGTTTGCAGGATTTTTGGGGCAGGGGAAAGGGGAATTTTCCAGTGTGGACTAACTAGACCACAAAGATTCTCCCCAGATGTCTCCTCATTAATCTGCCTACCTGAAATAGATGTTCCTCCACAGCTTTCCTGGCAGCTTCTGCATCTCTTTCAGAAAAAGCCTCCAGGATATTTTTATGGGCAAATATACATGAATCTATCATCCCAGGGCTTGTACAACCAAGATACCAGTACCTCCCCAATGGCCCGGTCCTCTGATTCAACAATCTTATCAGAAGAGACTTATTACACGCTGAAATAAAAATATTATGAAATTCATTGTTTAACTTTAACCACCTCTCATAGTCACTCTGGCACTCCCCGTCCTCTAAAATTAGCTCTATTTCTCTCATTCTATCTATGTTTTCTTTTGAGATGTTCTCCACGGCCAAATAGGCTGCAAGGCCCTCAAGTACACCGGCAATAAAATACATCTCCTCTATCTCTTCAGGAGACGATTTTAATACTGCAGCCCCTTTATTGGGGATTGTCTCCACAAGCCCCTCGGTCTCCAGCCGCTTTATTGCCTCCCTCAAAGGTGTGCGGCTTACGTTGAGTCTTTCCGCCAGTGATGCCTCTACCAGCCTCTCGCCAGGCTGAAAGTAACCGGAATATACGGCCTTCCTTAGGAATTTATAGACAGATTTCTCTATAGATTCGCCCTTTTTCACCAACAGCTTAAACTCAAAGGGGTTGTTGCTCAAGAATTGACCTCCAGAGAATAATACAATACAGAATACAATATGTATTGTTTCATACTATAAGAAAGACTTGTAGTTAGTCAAGATGTTTTTGATAAACCTCATAAATTGACGCATACATTGTTATCAGGACAAGAGGATTCTGGTTTAATTTAGCCTATTCCTGTCAGTCACTTTTTTGAGGACTTAAAAAACATCTGGGGCAAACCTATCAAACCCTTGGGGAGAAAGAGCATAATTATCACCAATAGAGGACCATAGATCAATGGTTGGAACTCCTTGGCAATCTTTAAGAATTCAGTCAAGCCTGCTACTACAAAGGATCCCACTATTGGACCGAAGAATACACCTATACCTCCAGCTATCCCATATATCTGTATCATTATAGACGGCATAACACCAAACTGGTCGGGATGGACAAAGTGGATGTAATGGGCGTAAAAGCTCCCGACCACACCGCAAAAGAAGGATGCGGTGGTAAAAGCCAGAACCCTGTATCTGGTACGATTTATGCCTAAATGTTCTGCCAATACATCGTTTTGCCCTAAAGCATGGAGGGCAATACCTATTCGCGATCTCTCCATCCTGTACATTACGAATAGGGCGACCAGCATTATGATAAGGCTCAAATAATAGTAGGGAATCTTATTTATACCAAACTGAAAGGATGCAATACTGAACCCGGGAACGTCGATAAGGCCTGAATTACCATACGTTACCGGCCTCCACCAAAGCCAGAATAGCTTCGATATCTCGGCCAGACAAAGGGTAATGATAACGAAGTATACTCCTCCGACCCGAAGCACTATATACCCAATGCCGAGAGCTAAAATACCTGCTGCAATGCCCCCAATCAGTAGCCCCAACCATGGGTTTATGCCGAAGTTCAGTGACAAAAGGGCGGAGGTATAAGCCCCAACACCCATGAATGCTGCCTGACCTATGGTCAACCTCCCTGTAATATAGATCAACCTGAACCCAACGGCAGCAACTATAAAGACAAAAATAATGAGCAGTAAGCTCAACGTATAAGGGTCGTTCCTTATCACAGGAAATAGAAAGCCGATGATGGTAAAGACTAATAAGAGTAAAGATTTAATCCGGTTGTTTTTATTCATGGTATAAAAACCTCTAAGTACGTAGTTCCATGCCAAAGAAGCCTGAAGGCCGAATCAACAGAATGAAGGCAATAATCAAGAAAAGTATTATCTCAGCAATTTCAGGCCCGATTAAGGTAGTCGCAAAGCTGTGTACCAGACCTATAACCAGGGACCCCAGTATTACCCCTCCAACAACACTTCCCATGCCTCCCAAAACTATGGCAAGGAGGGCCTTTAACAACACAGGGAAGCCCATCATGTAATCTAAATGAAAGACAGGCCCAAGTAAACCACCAGCCGCAGCCGCAAGGGCAGAGCCAATAATCATAGTGAGCCTGGAGACACTGTTCATGCTTATACCCTGTAAACTGGATGCCTCTGCATCCTGGGCAACAGCCCTGATTGCCTGGCCTGGCCTGGCATATTTAAGAAATAGGATAACCGCAATGACCAATACGGTAGCTACGGCTCCTATTATTACCCTCCCCAGTGACAGGCTGGTCCCCAGGAAAGTCACCTGCCCATGGAAGACAGGTTCGATCTCCTTATCTCCCATACCGGTACCCAACAGTATTGAACTCTGCAAGAATAACATCAACCCTATGGAAACCACCAGGCTGGGTACCATTATCGCCCGAAAACGACGGAAAAGGTACCTCTCCATTAAAACCCCCAGAAAAGCAATGAGGATCATGGCCAAGACAATGGCAAACCAGTAGTTGAAACCCATGAGCTCTGAGAGCCACCAAACGCAATAAGCGCCCAGCATGTAGAGCTCTCCATGTGCCAGGTTGATTATATGCAAGATACCAAACACAAGGGTTAAACCAAGGGCGACCAGCATCAGGGTTAACCCTGATGATAACCCGTTTATCACCATTGCCAGAATATCCTGTGCATTCATTTACATCTCCTGACTTAGGACTTGGGGGGGGCTTACCCCCCCTTCTTGTCCGAATCCCCTTTTACTTTTTACCAAACAGTTTTAGAAACGTCGGGTATACATCCTCAGCAGGTATCACTTTGAGAAGCTTTATCTTCTTTTTGCTCCCTATCCATGCTGATACGAATACCGGCATGATACCCTGACCATCCACCCCCCAGACCTCCTTTCCAACAAACCTTGTCTTGCCCCAGGGTAAATCCCATGTATTCTTCACCATAACATCCCTTATCTTGTCGGTATCATCCACGGTGCCTGCCTTCTTTACAGCCTGGACTACCAGCATCAGGTAATTGTGGTAAAGATAGGCAATGTCCAGGGGCGCACCCTTGCCGTATTTTTCCTCATACCGTTTCGTCATCTCTCTGATTTCCCTGGGGGCAGCCTTGGATCCCGGGTCCACAACAGGACCTAAGAACCGGCCATCCGGCACCTTGTCACCTATCTTATTCCATGCTATATCTGCCCCCAAAGTGGTCCCCATAAAAAAACCCTTATAGCCCTTTTCTATCGCCTGCTTGGCCATCAAAGCCGCCCCGGTCCCAACATCAGTGACGATTAGATCTGGCTTTCTTGGTAACATCCTGGCAAGTAACGGATAGAAATCGGTCTCCGTAAGAGAGTACAGCTCATCCCCGATAAATTCCATACCGTAGTGGGCACAGAGCTTTGGTAGTATCTGGGAATTGAGTATCCCTGATGAATCGTTTTTGAAGAGAAGGCAGACCCTTTTCACCTCAGGAATATTCTTAGAGATATACTCCAGAAGGGCTATATCGTTCATCTGGACGAGCGGATAGACCCTGATCGAATACTTCTTATTTAACAGGGCCTGGTCAGCACTTGAGCTTAGAAAGCTCAATACCTTAGCCGGTTCGGTAACCGAAGTCTGGGCCAGCCCCGGGGTACCAATGTTGAAGATGAATTTTACGTTTTCCCTGTCGATGAGCTTTGTGGCAGCCGCAACGCTTCCTTCTGAGGTATACCCATTGTCCTCAAAAAGGAGTTTTATATGGTATCTCTGTCCGCCAACCACAATGCCGCCTTTTTTATTGATTCTCTCAACCTCAAGCTCCAGCGACCTTTTAGATGCAATACAGGCTGGTGCAACTACCCCTGTCAGGCCATAATTGCACCCGATCTTGAGATACTTCACCGGCTTCTCCTTTGCCATGGCAAAGGGCACTACTGTCATCAACGCCAAAGACACAGCCAAAACCATTAGAGTTAATCCAAACTTCTTCATAACTTACACCCTCCTTTTTAAGTTATTAATAAAGTTAATAAAACTGGTTCCCCTATTCTTGTCCTTAACACTCTTTACAGCTCCTCACCCAGGTAAGCCTTTCTCACATGATCATTGGTCATAAGAGACTCGGGTTTATCCTGAAGCCTTACCCTTCCTGTCTCAAGAACATAGCCATAATCTGCAACCGATAATGCCATTCTTGAGTTCTGCTCTATAAGAAGTATACTGACCATCATCTCCTTTGAAATGGTAGTAACTATATTCTTGATTTCATTCACCATTAGGGGGGATAACCCCAGGGATGGTTCATCCAGCAGGAGCAGTATTGGCCTTCCCATCAAGGCTCTACCAATAGCCAACATCTGCTGCTCACCACCACTCAATGTACCGGCCTTCTGTCTAGCCCTCTCTTTTAGTATTGGAAATCTCTTGTAAATATTGTGAATGTTTTCCTCTATCCCGGCTCGATTCTTCTGAGAATAAGCCCCCATCTTCAGGTTTTCAAGTACGGTCATGAAAGGGAAAAGCCTCCTGCCTTCCGGACAGTGACCGATACCCTTTCTGGCTATAGCCTCGGATAGCATCCCATCGATCCTATCACCCTTAAACCATATCTCACCGGATACTGGTTTCTCAAGGCCTGAGATGGCCCTCAACAATGTCGTCTTTCCAGCCCCATTTGCTCCAATAATCGTAACAACAGACCCCTCTTCAACCTCAACGGTAACATTATTCAGTGCCTCAGCACCCTCATAGTGTACGGTCAACTCTTTGATATGAAGTAACATTTAAGACTCCCCTAAATAGGCTTCAATGACGGCATGATTCTGCCTTATATGATCTGGTACACCTTCAGCAATCTTCTTGCCGAAATTTATAACTGCAATCCGATGGCACAGCTCCATAACCGCCCTCATGTTATGCTCTACCACTATGATAGTTATTCCCTGCTCCTGGTTTATTTGTTTTACTCGCGACACCATTGTGTTTACCTCCTCTGGATTCATGCCTGTCAATGGTTCATCCAGAAGAAGCATCCTGGGGTTTGCGGCCAGTGCTATGGCTAAACCAAGGGTCACCTGATGCCCATGGGGTAGATTTATCGTATGTTCATGTTTTAAGGATCCAATCCCCATAAAGTCTAATATCTCTAATGCCCGTTTCCTGAACCTTTTCTCTTCATGTCGGCTATAATTTGAGTTTAACATTGACCTCCAAAATCCGGCTCTGGATTGCAAATGAAAGGCTACCAGCATATTATCCAATACGGATAGTTCTTTAAACAGACTTGCAATTTGGAAGGTTCGAATAACCCCTCTGTTGGCTACCTGATCCGGTCTGAGACCTGTTATGTTTTCCCCCTGGAAGATTATCTTCCCCGATGCCGGCTTATATATCCCGCTTATCAAGTTATATACGGTAGTCTTGCCTGCCCCATTTGGACCAATCAGTCCCAGTATCTCTCCAGACCTTACAACAAGATCCAGTTCGTCCACCGCCATGAGTCCCCCAAAGTTTTTTCTCAAACCAACAAGTTCTAACATCGGATTGGTCATGTTGACTCCTTTGTTGCTTTCTCTCTATCCCCGGAGAGCCATCATCTTGGCAATTTTAACCCCACGGTAGCAATGGTATTCCTCTGAATCTCTGAAGTGCCTGCAGAGATATTACGACGGGCCGCATGACGATAGAGCTTTTCTATCCTCCCTTTCAGCGGTACCCACTTAGATCCCGCCTGCAGTTGACCATAGGGTCCCATGATCTCCATAGCAGTGTCACTGAATCTCCCCATAAACTCGGTCATATATACCTTGACCATGGGTGCCTCCCAGTGAGGAGATGTATCCCTCTGTATCAACCAGGTCACACGGTAGCAAAGAAGACACAGTGCCTGAAGCTCCGTGGCAAGCTGAGCTATGCTCTGCTGCACCAACGGATCTTTACCAAGTCCTTCTTCTTTAACATAGTCAACAAAGTCTTCAAAGGTGCGGCGTAAATTTCCTACAGGGAAACTCCTTTCATGGGCCAGTGCTGTAAGTATATAATAAAAACCACGATTCTCTTCGCCAACCAGATTCCCTGCGGGAACTTTAACATCGTCATAAAAGACCTCATTGCTCCTCTCACCGTCCATAACCCATAGCGGGCGCACAGTAATACCCGGGGTCTTCATATCCACAATCAATAAGGATATCCCTTTGTGTTTAGAGGCACTCGGGTCAGTTCGGGCTGCAAGCCATACGTATTGAGAAAAATGGCACCCTGTATTAAAGACCTTCTGCCCGTTTACAACGTAAAAATCCCTTTTTTTCTCTGCCTTGACCTGGAGATTGGCAAGGTCTGAACCTGCTTCCGGCTCCGTATACCCTAAGGCAAACTCTATCTCCCCTCTGGCTATCGGAGGCATGTATTTCTGTTTCTGCTCCTCACTTCCATATTGAAGCAATGTAGGACCCACTATCCCAACTCCGCACAAATGGAGGGGATAAGCCCGGTGATACGTCATCTCATCTGAGAGTACAAACTGCTGCCAGCGGGTAGCACCCATCCCACCATACTCTTCCGGAAAAGCGGGGGCTAACCACCTTCTCTTGCCCATCCTGCGCATAAGTTCCCAGCAATGAGGACCTATACCTATCTCTGTGCCCCTCTCTACCTCCTCAATCATCTCATCGGTTACCTCTGTATCCAGGAATTGGCGAACCTCTTCCCTAAATCTCTCTTCTTCAGGTGAAAAACGAAAATCCATATCAATCCCTCCTCTCGTCGTCTGTCATATTAGAGCCCCATCTGCCTGGCTACCATCTTTCGTTGGAAGGTTGCATTGCCCAAGGACAAGGCTGAAGCCTTGGCACGGCGAAAGTAAATCTGCATATCATGCTCCTTTATCAACCCTGTACCGCCGTGTATCTGTTGTCCTAACGTTGTAATGTTGATATAGGCGTCGCTGGTAAATGCCTTGGCCATGGCTATTTCCTTTTCACACGGTATTCCTTCACTTTGCATCCATGCCGCATAGTAAGTAAGGTAACGAGAACAGTCGAGATCAATGAGCATGTTGGCGCAGTGGTGTTGAATAGCCTGAAAGCTCCCTATGGGGCGGTTAAACTGCACCCGCTGCTTGGCATAGTCTACTGCCATCTCCAAAACCCTCTGTGCCCCGCCAACCATCTCTGCGCATTTTGCCAGAGATGCCTGCTGTAATACTCTTTCTAAATCCCCGGCACTCTGTTCCTTACCGCCAAGGAGGTTTTCAGCAGGCACTTTCACCCCATCCAATTTGACTTCAAAGAGCTTATCCCCGGAGATGGTCTTGAGGGGCGTAATAGAGATATTCCCGGACTTTTCGTGTCGATGATAAGAAGTTCGAGACCCGGGTCACCCCCGTTTTCCCCTTTCCCTCTGGTGACACATACCATCCAATCAGCAATATGGGCATCGGGTACAAAGAGCTTGACCCCCTCTATGAAGAAACCATTTGCACCACCATTGGAAGTCATTTCGATCTTTGAAAGCTCATATCCCGACTGAGGTTCAATGAGCGCCAGGGTTCCCCTGGATTCACCCGAGGCTACAGCAGGGAGCAACCTATTCTTCTGTTCCGGCGTGCCAAAGGCAAGGACAACCTGCCCCCCCGAGGACAACGGTTGAAAAGAACCAGCTCGGTGCGCAGGCACTTCCCATTTCCTCCAGAAGCACCACGAGATCAAGGAAACTCCCCCCACTTCCATCATAATCGGCTGGAAGTATCAGACCCATCCAGCCCAACTCAGCCATCTTTCGCCAGAGATCGGGCGAGAATCCATCTTCATCCTCTTCCAACTCTCTCACGAGGAGCCCGGGACATTCCTTCTTCAAAAAGTTTCGGGCGTTCCTTCTTATTATCTCCTGTTCCTCACTAAAAGACAGTTCCATCCCTTACCTCCTTTTTCTGTTTTGCTTATACCGCCAAAGGTCTTTGTTAGACCCCTAATTTCTAGCAAAGCCATAGGTATCTTCTAGTGTCCTTTTATTATCCCTTGTAC